>NZ_NEVB01000223.1:0-23520 GCF_002259925.1 Aeromonas sp. A35_P
TTTTTGACTCTATTTTTCCCATGTATAGATGCCAGTCGCACCCAGGACGGTGCGATATAAGATGGAGTTTATTAATGAGAAAAACATCGTTAGCGTTGGCAATCTCGGCCCTGCTCTCGGCCCTGCCCATCGCTTCAGTTCAGGCGAGTGAGAGTTGCACCCCATTGACCGGCAAGGAAGCCGGCCTAGATACCGGCCGCAGCAGCGCAGCGCGCTGCCTGCCCGGCATCAACCCGCTGCAGGATCAGCAGTGGCACCTGCTCAACAGCGGCCAGAATGCCTTCAGCCCCCGCGGCGGCGTGGCAGGCAACGACCTCAACCTCTGGTGGGCACACCGTACCGGCGTGCAGGGTCAGGGCATCAACGTGGCCGTGGTGGATGACGGCCTGGCCATCGCCCACCCGGACCTGGCCGACAACGTTCGCCCCGGCTCGAAGAACGTGGTGACCGGCAGCAGCGACCCCACCCCGACCGATCCGGACAGTGCCCACGGCACCTCTGTCTCCGGCCTTATCGGGGCGGTCGACAACCGCATCGGCACCCTGGGGGTGGCCCCTCGCGTCCAGCTGCAGGGGTTCAACCTGCTGGATGAGCGCAGCAAGCAACTGCAGAAAGACTGGCTCTATGCGCTCGGCGGCAGCCCCGCCACCGCCGACAACCGGGTCTTCAACCAGAGCTACGGCATGAGCCTGGTGGATCCGCAAAGCGCCAGCGGGCTGGACCAGGTTCAGCTCGACCGCCTGTTCGAGCAGCAGACCCAGCAGGCGCAGGGCGCGGCCTATATCAAGGCGGCAGGCAACGGCTTCAACCGCATCGCTGCGGGTGACTACATGTTCAGCCGCACCGGCGCCCTGCCCAAGCTGCCGTTCGAGAACAGCAACATAGACCCCTCCAACAGCAACTTCTGGAATCTGGTGGTGAGCGCCATCAACGCCGACGGAGTGCGTTCCTCCTACTCCAGCGTCGGCAGCAACGTCTTCCTGAGCGCCCCCGGCGGGGAGTACGGCACCGATGCGCCGGCCATGGTGACCACAGATCTGCCCGGCTGCGACATGGGCTACAACCGCACCGACGATCCCAGTACCAACCGGCTGCACAACAACCCGCAGCTGGATGCCACCTGTGACTACAACGGCGTGATGAACGGCACCTCGTCGGCCACCCCCAACACCTCGGGCGCCATGGCGCTGCTGATGTCCGCCTACCCGGATCTGTCGGTGCGGGATCTGCGCGATCTGCTGGCCCGCAACGCTACCCGCATCGATGCCGGCCAGCAGCCGGTCCAGGTCAGCTATACCGCCGCCAACGGCCAGCGCCGCCAGGTTACCGGCCTGGAAGGGTGGGAGCGCAACGCCGCCGGCCTCTGGTACAGCCCCACCTACGGCTTTGGTCTTATCGACGTGAACAAGACCCTGACGGCGGCCGCCAACCACACTCCGCTGCCGCCGCTGGTGCAGTTGACGGCTCAGAAGGTCACGGTGCCGCGCAGTGAAGGGAGCATCGCGGATGTGGGCAGCAGTGCCACCCGCTCCAGCACCCAGGTGGCGCAGGCCTTGACCGTCGAGGCGGTCCAGGTCACGGTGAGCCTGGATCACCAGCGTCTGCCCGACCTGCTGATCGAGCTGGTCTCCCCGTCCGGCACTCGCAGCGTGCTGCTCAACCCCAACAACAGCCTGGTGGGGCAATCCCTCGACCGGCAGCAGTTGGGTTACGTGCGCACCAAGGGTCTGCGCGACATGCGCATGCTCTCTCACAAGTTCTATGGCGAAGCGGCCCAGGGCGAGTGGCGACTGGAGGTGACCGACGTCTCCAATAGCAGCCGCCAGCTGACGCTGGTTGACCTCAATACCAACCGCCGCAGCACCCTGACCGAGCGCAACAACAGCCAGCCGGGTCAACTGCTCAACTGGTCCCTGCGGGTGATCGGCCACGATGCCGCCCGCTCATGATCACAAGGAGTCACAAGATGAAACACAGCTTACTCGGCCTGGCTCTGGCCGGCCTCCTGGCTTCGGCCGGCGTGCACGCCGCCGATGAATCGGTGGTGATCGACGGCAAGCAGTACCGCACCATCGAGGTGAACGGTCAGACCTACCTCACCCCGGACAACGGCAGCAAGCAGCGGGTCGCCCGCAGCGCAGACGGCAAGGCGCCCCGGCAAACCCTGCGCAGCGGCGATGTGCTGCTACAAGGGGTGGCCAGCCCACAGCTCACCGCCAGCGGCACCCTGCTGGTGGAAGCCGATGACAACCAGGCCAGCGCGCTGGCCAGCCGTCACGGCCTGCGCTTCAAGCAGAGCAGCGGCGGCATCGCCCTGCTGGAAGCCAAGCCGGGCACCGATCTGAACGCCGTCGCCACAGCGCTCAAGCAGGAGGGGGTCAAGGTGCAGATTGAACTCGCCGGGGCCCTCAAACGGCCCAAGTAAACCGCTCCGGGCCATTGCCCGGGCATATCAGCTGATCTTCGAGGGGGCCAGTGGCCCCCTCGCGTGTTGCCCGCGGCCAGCGTCATTGGCCATCAGGCCACCCGTTTTCCCAATCTCCCCTGCCCCTCTCCCCTCTTGTCACTTTCAGCCCTTGGTTTGGCACCGCCTTTCGATGCGACCTTGCTCACAACTCGGCCCCCTTGCTCCCGTCGGCACATTTCTCGCCCCCCCGGGGCAAGGCGGCCTTCGCCCGACTTGTTAACCTGCCTGCTGCCAAACGCCTGCCCACGGGCCCGTTCGGCCTTCCTTGCGATATCCAATGGCAGCCGCCAGCAGAGCGGCCCAGCCCGGGCGGATGCCTTCCACCCGGTGTCGATATCTCCTTTTTATTTTTATTCAGACAGTTACGAGGACGTCTTCATGCCTATCACCACAAAATTGAAAGCGGTTTCACTGGGTGTCAGCCTAGCGCTGGCCGGCCTGCTGGTCGGTTGCAACCAGAATGACTCGGATCCCCTGGTCAAGGACGATGCCTATTACCGCGGCCAGGCCGAGGCCATGGTGGCCAAGCTGACCCTGAGCGAGAAGCTGGATCTGCTCTCCGGCCCCGGTTACGGCAGTGCCAACGGCGCCATCAACGTCAAGCAGGATGTGCCCGGCGTGGCGGGTTACATCAACGGCGTGCTGCGCAGCGCAGACGGCATCGACATTCCGGCCCTCAAACTGGCGGACGGACCGGCTGGGGTGCGGATCAACGCCAACCGCGACGGTGACAGCACCAGCTATTACGCCACCGCCTGGCCCATCGGCTCCCTGCTCGCCTCCAGCTGGGACGTCAAGCTGGTCAAGGCCGTCGGTGAAGCCATGGGGGACGAGGTGCGCCAGTACGGGGTCGACATCCTGCTGGCCCCGGGCATGAACATCCAGCGCAACCCGCTCAATGGCCGCAACTTCGAGTACTACTCGGAAGATCCCCTGCTCACCGGCAAAATCGGCGCCGCCATGGTCAACGGGGTGGAGAGCAACGGGGTAGGCACCACCATCAAGCACTACTTCGGCAACAACTCCGAGACCAACCGCAACCAGATCAACGACATCGGCGAACCGAGAACCTTCCGCGAGATCTACCTGCGCGGCTTCCAGATAGCGGTGGACGAGGCCCAGCCCTGGGCGGTGATGACCTCCTACAACAAGGTCAACGGCACCTATGTCAACGAGCGCAGGGATGCGGTGACCGACCTGCTGCGCGGCGAGTGGAAGTTCGACGGCCTGGTGATGTCCGACTGGTTTGCCGGCGACGTGGCCAACAACGCCTACAAGCAGGTGCTGGCGGGGCAGGATTTGATCGAGCCTGGCAACGTCAAGGAGCAGTTGCAGCAATCCATCGAGCACGGCGATCTCGACGAGGCCAAGGTGAACGAGGCCGCCATCCACATCCTGACCCAGGTGATGAAGAGCCCCTCCTACAACCAGCTGGCCATCAGCAACAGTCCGGATCTGACCGCCCATGCCAAACTGGCCCGTCAGGCCGGCGCCGAGAGCATGGTGCTGCTGCGCAACGAGGCCGCGGCCCTGCCGCTGGCGACAAGCAGCAGCCTGGCCAGTTTTGGCATCAACCAGATCAACACCTACAAGGGCGGCACCGGCAGCGGGGATGTGAACGCCGCCAGCACCACCACCATCGCGCAGGGACTGGCGGCACGCTTCCCGGTCAACGAGGCGTTGCAGAGTTACTACCGCGATTTTTACGAGAACAACAAGGTCTATCACGAGGGGCAATTTGGCGCCAAGGGCTACTACACCTGCGCCGAGGCGCCAATCAGCGGCGATCTGGCGGCCCTCATCGCCAATGCGGCCGCCACCCAGCAAGCCGCCGTCATCAGCATCGGCCGCCAGGCCGGGGAAGGGGCGGATCGCAGCAGCGGCAAGGGGGACTATCTGCTCGGTGATGACGAACGCGCCCTCATCGACGCGGTGAGCAGCGCCTTCCACGCCCAGGGCAAGAAGGTGGTGGTGGTGCTCAACGTCAACGGCGTCATCGACACCGCCCAGTGGGGCGACAAGGTGGATGGCATCCTGCTGGCCTACATGGCTGGCCAGGAGACCGGCCACGCGGTGGCGGACGTGCTCTCCGGCGCGGTCAACCCGAGTGGCAAGCTGGCCCAGAGCTTCCCGCACAGCTACGCCAGCGTACCCTCTGCCGGCACCTTCCCGGGCGAGGACACCGACGGGGACGGCGAACCGGACGATCTCTACTACAACGAGGGGATCTACGTGGGCTATCGCTACTACAGCACCTTCGAGCAGGCGGTCTCCTACCCGTTCGGCTTCGGTCTCTCCTACACCAGCTTCAGCTACACCAACCCCGCCATCACCAGCAATACCCTGGAGGGCGGCAGCGCCGGCAACCTGTTGCTGACCGCCACCATCACCAATACCGGCGCCGTGGCAGGCAAGGAGGCAGCCCAGGTTTATGTGACCGCCCCCGAGGTCAAGCTGAAGAAACCGCTCATCGAGCTCAAGGCCTTTGTCAAGACGGCGCAACTGGCACCGGGGGCCAGCGAACAGCTGAGCTTCACCATTCCGGCCAGCATCCTCGCCAGCTTCGATGAGGCCAGCAACCAGTGGATCGTGGAGCCGGGTCGCTACAGCGCCTACATCAGCCCCTCGTCGGATGTCTCCGCCATCACGCCGGTCAGCTTCACGGTGAGCAAGGAGATAGTGGTGAGCAACACCACGCCGGGGGCACTGGCACTGCCGGCCGGAGTGGATCCCGCCAGCGTCACCACCATCACCCGCTAACAGAGGCAGGCAAGGCCGGGCACCCAGCCCGGCCATCCCTGACAGTTGCCCAGCAATGACCCGACCACGGGACCGGCCTTGCGCCGGTCCCGTTCTTATTGGCGGGCGTTGCGATAGGCCAGCGGCGTCATCCGGGTGTTGGCCTTGAAGAAGCGGTTGAAGGCGCTCTGGGACGAGAAGCCGACCCGATCGCTGATGTTCTGCAGCGGCTGATCCCCCTCCCCCAGCAAGCGGCAGGCTTCGCTCACCCTCGCGTCCCTCAGCAGGGTGGAGAAGCTGCTCCCCTCCCCCTGCAATTTGCGATTCAGGGTCCAGCGGCTGACATTCATGGCGGCGCACACCTCCTTGAGCAGGCTCTCGTCGCTCTCCAGCTCCCCTTCCCGGATCTTGTGGCGGATCCGCTCCCCCACCAGACAGGCAAAGGGGGCCCGCTCGGCGATGTCGGCGCAGATCTGCGCCAGCTGGGCCAGTTGCAGACGACCCAGCGGCTCGTTATAGCAGTGGCTGGGGCAGTCGAGCTGGGCGTTGTCGATGGTCAGGGTGTTTTCCCCCTGCTCCCAGCGGCAACGGGTTCCAAAGAACTGATCCAGCAGCTGATGGCGCGCTGGCGGCTGCCCCGTGAAGCCCACCGAGACCCGGGGATCCGCCAGATAGACCCGCAAAATCCGGTAGAGGATGATGAAGTTGGGGATGGCCTGACTCGCCCCCAGGCTGGCGGGCCCCTGATTGACATACAGGTATTGGCTGGCCTGCGCCCCCCGCCGCACCCGCAGTTCGTCACAACTGCCGATGATGGGACGATAGGCCAGCAGCACCTCGAGCGCCGCCCGCGGCGAGGGCTGGTTCAGGCACAGGCTGATGAGGGGTGGATAGTGCTGGTAGAGCTGGCCGATGTCGTAGGAGAGGATGGTCTCGTGAAAACTGGCCAGATAGGGCTGCATCAGTTGCAGCATCCGGTAGTGGCTGTGGGCTGGCAGCCGCCCCTGCTCCCGCTCGATGTCGAACGACGTGAGGCCGCCCGCCATCAGAATCGCATCGGGATCGCCTCCCTGCTGCTGGCAGGCACCCAGCATTCGTCTGATCACCTGATTTGATACGCTCTGTGACATCTGCCGTCCTGGCCTCCGTGCTGACAGGAAACTGCTCGTGATCCCCCGCCCGCCACTGGCGGCGGGCCTGCCACCCCGTGCAGCGGGTTGGCGCGACCATTATGGGGCGGTTGCAAAGCGAGCAGATGTAACGGAGTGTAAAAGCACGCGCCAGCGCGCCTATTTGGGCACATTCGGCCGCCATATCGGACCAGTTGCGTCAGGTTCAGTCATGAAAAATGGCGCCCGTGGGCGCCATCTTGATGGGAGCTGTGCAGCCTGCGTCAGCTCGCCTTGTGCTGCTCGGCCAGATAGAGCCAGGTATCGACCACGGTATCCGGGTTGAGCGACACCGAGTCAATCCCCTGCTCGACCAGCCAGGCGGCGAAGTCCGGGTGATCGGATGGCCCCTGGCCGCAGATCCCCACATACTTGCCCGCCTTGCGGGCGGCGGCAATGGCCATCGCCAGCAGCGCCTTGACCGCCTCGTTGCGCTCGTCGAACAGGTGGGCGATAAGGCCCGAGTCCCTGTCAAGTCCAAGGGTGAGCTGGGTCATGTCGTTGGAGCCGATGGAGAAGCCGTCCACGTGCTCGAGGAACTTGTCTGCCAGCAGGGCGTTACTCGGGATCTCGCACATCATGATCACCTTGAGCCCCCGCTCGCCACGGCGCAGACCGTTCTCGGCCAGGATGTCGATCACCTGCTCCGCCTCGCCCACGGTGCGCACGAAGGGGATCATCACCTCGACGTTGGTCAGCCCCATGACATCGCGCACCCGCTTGATCGCCTCGCACTCGAGGGCAAAACAGGGGCGGAAGCTGTCGGCGATGTAACGCGACGCACCGCGAAAACCGATCATCGGGTTCTCTTCGTGAGGCTCGTAGCCACGGCCACCCACCAGGTTGGCGTACTCGTTGGACTTGAAGTCCGACATCCGCACGATCACCCGCTCCGGCCAGAAGGCGGCGGCCAGGGTGGCGATGCCTTCGGTCAGCTTGGCGACATAGAACTCGCGCGGGCTCTCGTAGCCGGCGATCATCTTGCCGATGGTGGCCTTGAGCTCGGGGCTCTGCTGGTCGAATTCCAGCAGCGCCTTGGGGTGCACCCCGATCATCCGGTTGATGATGAACTCCAGGCGGGCCAGACCGACACCGGCGTTCGGCAGCTGGGCGAAGTCGAATGCCCTGTCCGGGTTGCCGACGTTCATCATGATCTTGATGGGCAGGCGCGGCATGTTGCCCACCTCGGTCACCGCCACGTCAAAGTCGAGTTCGCCGTCGTAGATGAAACCGGTGTCCCCTTCCGCGCAGGAGACGGTAATGAGCTGGCCTGGTTCGATGCGCTTGGTGGCATCACCGCAACCCACCACCGCCGGAATGCCCAGTTCGCGGGCAATGATGGCGGCGTGACAGGTACGCCCACCACGGTTGGTGACGATGGCTGAGGCCCGCTTCATGATGGGCTCCCAGTCCGGGTCGGTCATGTCGGTGACCAGCACGTCGCCGGGCTGCACTTCGTCCATCTGGCTGATGGAGGAGATGACCCGCGCCGGGCCCGCCCCGATCTTGTGGCCGATGGCGCGCCCCTCGATCAGCACCTTGCCCGCTTGCTTGAGGGCGAAGCGCTCGAGGGTGTTGGCCTCCTGGCGGCTGCGCACGGTTTCCGGGCGAGCCTGCACGATGTAGAGCTTGCCATCCTGCCCGTCCTTGGCCCACTCGATGTCCATCGGGCGGCCGTAGTGCTGCTCGATGATGAGGGCCTGCTTGGCCAGCTCCATCACCTCGGCATCCGTGATGCAGAAGCGGCTGCGCTCGGCCTCATCGGTATCGACGATCTGCACCTGACGGCCGTGGCTGGCATCGCCGGAATAGGTCATCTTGATGAGCTTGGAGCCGAGGGTCTTGCGCACCACCGCCGGGCGTCCTGCCTTGAGGGTCGGTTTGTGCACGTAGAACTCGTCGGGGTTGACCGCCCCCTGCACCACCATCTCGCCAAGGCCCTGGGCGCCGGTGATGAACACTACGTCGTTGAAACCCGACTCGGTATCCAGGGTAAACATGACGCCGGAGGCGGCGAGATCAGAGCGCACCATGCGCTGGATCCCGGCCGACAGGGCGACCCCCTTGTGGTCATAGCCCTGATGTACCCGATAGGAGATGGCGCGATCGTTGAACAGTGAAGCAAACACATGCTTGACGGCAATCATGACGGCGTCGATGCCGCGCACGTTGAGGAAGGTCTCCTGCTGGCCGGCAAAGGAGGCATCCGGCATGTCCTCGGCAGTGGCGGAGGAGCGCACCGCAAAAGAAGCGTCAAGCCCGCCGCTGAGCTTGTCGTAGGCAACCTGGATCGCCTGCTCCAGCTCGCTCTGGAACGGGGCTTCAATCACCCAGTCACGGATCTGCTGGCCTGCCCGGTTGAGGGCGGCGATGTCGTCCACATCCAGGCTGTCGAGCAGATCGTGGATCTTGCCGTTGAGGCCGCTTGACTCCAGAAACTCGTTAAACGCAAAGGCGGTGGTGGCAAACCCGCCCGGCACGGAAACTCCGGCACCAGAGAGGTTGCTGATCATCTCGCCAAGGGATGCATTTTTGCCGCCAACTCGTTCTACGTCCTGCATTCCGAGTTGCTCGTACCAGAGTACGTACTGTTGCACTTGCATGTCTCCAGGTTGGTGGGCACTGTGCCGCCATGGCACCTTGTGCGCCAGTTTATGTGCGTTATTGTCTGTTTCTACTGTTGCCAACGACCATGAAAACGTTTTCTACTTATTGTCAAAAAAATCCCCGAGCAAGATTTGGGGATGGTCGAATGACACAGACATTCTACAATACCAACACAAAAAGGTAACGACTCAGGTTTGCAAGCCACTTCACAACTTGGGCACGGCAGACCGGTTGACAAAAACGATATGGTTTCGAGAGATACTTCTTGCTAGCCAGCTCGCCGACCCCCTCACAGGAGCCCCCAGTGCACACCGTATTCTATGTTTCAGACGGCACCGCCATCACAGCCGAAGTGTTCGGCCACGCCGTGTTGAGCCAGTTTCCGCTGGCCTTCGAGCAGATCACCATCCCCTTTGTCGAAACCCTGGAGAAGGCGCGCCAGGTACGGATGCGCATCGACGAGCAATTTCGCCAGACCGGGGTTCGCCCCATTCTGTTCCACACCATCGTCGATCATCAGGTGCGCGAGGAGGTGCTCAAGGCCCAGGCCAGCAGCCACGACTTTCTCAACACCTTCGTCAGCCCGCTGGAGTACGAGCTCGGGGTGAAGGCCGAACCCAGGCTGCACCGCACCCACGGCATGGAGAACCGCAAGCTCTATGACGATCGCATCGAGGCGGTCAACTTCGCGCTGGCCAATGACGATGGCATCACCACCAAGGAGTATGAGGAGGCAGACATCATCCTGATCGGGGTCTCCCGCTGCGGCAAGACGCCGACCAGCCTCTATCTGGCCCTGCAGTTCGGCATTCGCGCCGCCAACTACCCCTTCATCGAGCAGGACATGGGAGTTCTGGATCTGCCGGCCGCCCTCAAGGCCAATCGCCACAAGCTGTTCGGCCTCACCATCGCCCCCCAGCGGTTGCACGAGATCCGCAACCAGCGCCGCGCCAACAGCCGCTACTCCTCGCTGGAGCAGTGCGAACAGGAGCTGGCCTGCGTCGAGCGGCTGTTTCGCCAGGAGGCGATCCGCTTCCTCGACACCAGCTCCCATTCGGTGGAGGAGATCAGCGCCAAGATCCTCGAGGCCACCGGCCTGCGTCGTCAGCTTTATTGAGAAACGCCGCCCGCCGGCAAGCTGGCGATACGGCAAACGACCATGAAAAATCGCCGGATACATTTGTATCCGGCGCTTGTGGACTGAACCTCAACGGGGCTGGGAGCCCGGGCGGTTCAGCTCTCTGTTGTTCATCAGCATGGCGTAGAAGTTGAGCACACCGTGACGCCGCCGAACCCGTTCAGCCAGCCAGAGGGCCGGCAGCAGGCCGATGGCACCGGCGATCAACAAGACAGCCCGCAGGTGCATCACCAGATAGTCATCACCCTGTACGGCCCACACCAGCAGGCATCCCGCCGCCATGGTCAGCAGCAGGGGCGAAAGCCACACGGCCAACCACAGCGCGACGGCCAGCAAACTGCCAATAATACGTTGCATGAAGCGCATCCTTGTTGCAGAGGAGGCTTCATAAAACAGGAAATACCATAAGAGTCAACCGGGCAGCATTCGATTGTTCACAATATAGCCAAACACTTCCCTGCCAGCTTCCTCGCTCCCTAAAAACCTGCCTTTTGCCGAAAAAACCAGCGAATGATGAGGAAAACAGGTGCATCGGCGATGGATTATCACTATTCTGCTTCCGTTGGTAGTCGCCATAAAAAACAGAAAGCGACCCACTGTAACGAAATAAATACGGACTTCGTCACGTTTCAGGCACGCTTTGCCGTGCACGGTCACATGGAGTGACCCGACGGACGAGATGACAGACGAATGACTTCAGAAGACGTAAGGAAGGAAGAATGGATCTTCAACAAAACGGCGAGGAGCTGAAGCGCGGTTTGAAAAACCGCCATATCCAGCTCATCGCACTGGGCGGCGCCATCGGCACCGGCCTGTTTCTCGGCATTGCCCAGACCATCAAGATGGCGGGCCCCTCCGTGCTGCTTGGCTATGCCATCGGTGGTTTTATTGCCTTCCTGATCATGCGCCAGCTGGGCGAGATGGTAGTGGAAGAGCCGGTAGCCGGCTCCTTCAGCCACTTCGCCTACAAATACTGGGGTGACTTCGCCGGCTTTGCCTCCGGCTGGAACTACTGGGTGCTCTATGTGCTGGTGAGCATGGCCGAGCTGACCGCGGTGGGCATTTATGTTCAGTACTGGTGGCCCGAGATCCCGACCTGGATGTCGGCGGCCTTCTTCTTCGTGCTGATCAACGCCATCAACCTCTCCAACGTCAAGGCGTTTGGCGAGATGGAGTTCTGGTTCGCCATCATCAAGGTGGTGGCCATCATCGGCATGATAGGCTTCGGCGGCTACCTGCTGGCCAGCGGCAACGGCGGCCCGGACGCCAGCGTCAGCAACCTGTGGGCCCAGGGCGGCTTCTTCCCCAACGGCATCAGCGGTCTGGTGATGGCGATGGCGGTGATCATGTTCTCGTTCGGCGGGCTCGAGCTGGTCGGCATCACGGCCGCCGAGGCCGACAATCCCGAGAAGAGCATCCCCAAGGCCACCAATCAGGTGATCTACCGGATCCTCATCTTCTACATCGGCGCCCTGGCCGTGCTGATGTCCCTCTACCCCTGGGGCAAGGTGGTAGAAGGTGGCAGTCCCTTCGTCATGATCTTCCACGCACTGGACAGCAATCTGGTGGCCACCGTGCTCAACATGGTGGTACTGACCGCAGCGCTGTCGGTTTACAACAGCTGTGTCTACTGCAACAGCCGCATGCTGTTTGGTCTGGCCAAGCAGGGCAACGGCCCACGCAGCCTGCTCAAGACCAACAAGAGCGGTGTGCCGGTAGTGGCCATCTCCGTCTCCGCCGCGGCAACCCTGCTCTGCGTACTCATCAACTACCTGATGCCGGGCAAGGCGTTCGAACTGCTGATGGCGCTGGTGGTCTCCGCCCTGGTCATCAACTGGGCCATGATAAGTCTCGCGCACCTGAAGTTTCGCAAAGCCAAGGTCGCAGAAGGCGTTCAGCCCAAGTTCAAGGCGTTCTGGTACCCGTTCGGCAATTATCTCTGCCTCGCCTTCATGGCTGGCATCCTGGTCATCATGTACCTGACCCCGGGCATCCAGATCTCGGTACTGCTCATCCCGGTCTGGATCATCGTGCTGGCCATCGGCTATCAGCTCAAACAAAAACGCCAGAGACGGGTGGCGACCAACCTCGGCTAACCCCTTTCCTCGCACCTCTTCAATGCCGGTCACTGACCGGCATTTTTCTGGCCGGCGTTCCCTCCGCGAACCAACATCCATATCGGCCCCCCTCTTCACCCATGCAGATAGCCCAGGCCGGGATCAGCCTCAAGAACGGGCCGGCAGATCCCGGCAAAATCTGCTTGCAAGAGGGCAGCTCCCGGAAAGCAACAAGCCCGAGACACTGGGCTCGGGCCTGGAGACGACAAGGGGTGAAAGCCGCTGGATTATTCCAGCAAGAAGACGGCTTCCACGTTGTCAGTGACGGTGATCTGCTGTTGCTGATAGCTGTTGTCCACCATCTCCGCCGCGGGTGCCGCCATGGCGGCGACCTTGAGAGCCCGGCTGTAGACCGGCATGGGAGTATTGTTGCGATACTCGACGCTGTAGACCTTGCCGAGCTTCATGCCAAACGCCTTGGCCAGCGACTCCGCCTTGCTCTTGGCATCCTCGACCGCACCGAGGCGAGCCTGTTCTTTCATGGCTTGCGGTGCCTTGAGGCCGTACTCAATCTGGGAGACGGACTCCAGCCCGGCCTTGAGCGCGGTATCCATCAGCTCGCTCAGCTTGTCGAGTTGATAGAGCTTGACCGCCAGCTGGCGCTGGGCACGATAGCCCACCAGTTCCGGCTTCTTGTTCTGCGGATACTGATACTCCGGGGAGATCACCAGATTGCCCGCCTCAACGTCAGTGCGCTTGATGCCCAGTCCTTCGAGCTGGCCAAAGAAGGCGGCAACCTTACCATCCACCTGCTGCTTGGCCTTGATGCCCTGCTTCTCCAGCGCCGTTACGGAGACATTCAGGGTCAGCATGTCGGGCTCTGCTTTTTGCTCGGCATAGCCGCTCACCACCAGATGGGGGGCTTGCGGCACTTCAAGGGCAAACAGGGGTGCACTGATAACCAGGGCAGACAGGGTAAGCAGGGGACGCCACATAAAAAAAGACCTCAATCTATTGGAGTGAGGTCATTATGCCCATCGCCGAATGGGATTCATATATCGTGCAACGGCGGGATCTGATCCAGTACCTGATTGGTCATGTCGATATTGATGCTGATCTCACTGCCAGCCAGCTCCGGATGGCCAGCCGTTACAGGGGACGCACTGCGGGAAGTGAGCAGTACATCATCAAAGTGGAAGGAGTCCCACGACAGAACATGACCGGACAAGGGGGTGACCGGATCCGGCATCGTGGTGGTCACCAAGGGAGCACAGTCGATGCTATCAGAGTGACCGAGCAGATCCTGCAGGCAGACATCGCTCAAACTCTGCAACGTATACTCCTGCTGCCCCTGTTCATGACCGACCAGCACCATCATGCGAGGCGGCTCTGCATCGACGGCTGGCGTAAAAGAGATAGTGGCCGCAGCAAAGTCCACATTCAGTGAACCAGCCACCTCGCCATCATCGCTCTCCAGATCCAGCGCATCAATCCGATCACCCGCCATCGTGGCGTGATAGCCAAACTGGCCGGTACAGGTAATACTGCCCTGCCCGTCCCAGCTGTAGCGAATGCCATCGATATCGATCCAATTAAATGACTGCATGGTGACCTTCTCCTGTACTGCCGCTATCTTAGCCGCCCCCTCAGTCAAAGAACAGGGGCCAGGCATGGCCCGGCCCCGTTCGCTGGTTACGGATCTACCTTGAGATTACCGTCATCCAGCAATTGCTTGATGATGTCGTGGTTGGTTGTGAGCCCTCCGTTTTGATCCAGATCCAGGCTGCCCTGGAATTGGACGGTCAATTGAGAGCCGCCGCTTGCCGATCCGTTCGTGTCTATGGTCAGCTTGTTGGTCGTGGTGTCGAACTGCAGATAGTTGTCCAGCACCGTGGCCAGGTCATTGTTGTTGAACCCCGAGGGAACACCAACCAGCAGATCCGACAGATCCAGCACATCACCACCGCCGGTCGGATTGCCCAGCGTGAAGTCGGTAATTGTGTCGGTACTGCCATCCGCATCGCCAGCAATCCACTTGAAGGTATCGCTGCCTGCCCCCCCCGTCATGGTGTCGCTGCCCAGACCACCGATCAACAGATCGTTGCCATCTCCTCCTTGCAATATGTCGTTGCCAATTCCGCCGATCAGGGTGTCATTGCCGGACTCCCCATACAGGGTATCGTTTCCACTGCCACCATCCAGCACATCATTGCCCGACCCGCCAACCAGAGTGTCATTGCCTCCCATCCCGTACAGCAGATCATCACCATCACCACCCGACAGGATGTTATCAAGGCTATTGCCCGTGATGCTGTCTCCGAAATCGGACCCGATGGCGTGCCCTTGCGTACTGGTCAGGGTCACATTCACCGCGCTGACGGAGTCGCCATAGTCCACGGTAAAGGGGGCATCCGGCAGAAGGCTCAAACCGATGCTGCTATGAACGGCATCACCATCGCCGTCCGTCAGTGTGACCGGCAACTGCAAGTTGACCGGGACACCCGGGTTCGCCACGCTGGAGCCGAAATCACCAATCTTGAAGTCACTCCCTGCGGCATAATGGAACTCCAGACTGTTGTAACCATCTGCGGTATAGGCTGCCAGCTTGGTATTGGAGATCACCCCGGCGACAGTCGCAACATAAGCCACGCCAGCGGTCGGGTCATCATCGGTGAAAGTGACCGTAAAGCTATTTCCCCCCACCGTCACGGTCTGAGACATACCGGCGCCAATACTGACGATCCTGGTCGACCCGTTGTAACTGATGGCCACAGCCGTCAGCGACTCCTTGTTGCCATCGCCAATATCGTTGTCAGTGTCCACATCCTGGCGGGCAACCAGTTTCACACTGGAGCTGCCATTGATCGCCGTAAACATGGCTGAGGCGCCATTCACATCATAGTGTGCCTCAAAGGCATGGGTCTGGTTGGCCAGATTGCCATAAGAGCCACCATTGACCGGACTGCCTGTCAGGTCGATGACAAAATCGATCCGCATCGCTTCACCCGGACCAACAGATGCCCCGCCACTGATCCCCCCCGTGTTGGCAGAGGTGTTCACTGTCCCGCCGTCCACGCCATTGGTCATCGCCGTCAGCAGCAGATCCTTGCTGTCGTCATTGGCCACCGTATTGAAACCGGCCCAGGACGCATTGCCACCAACAAAGTTGTACCCCCCGTTATTGAAATCGATCGTGGTCTGCCCACCATCGACCTCGCCAATCATCTGGATCTGATAAGTCCCGGATGCAGGCTGCAAGGTGGCAATGAACACGGTGCCGGCCGCTGTTGTAGCAGTCAGGGTGATACCATCCGACGACAAGGCGTAGGTGATGGGCAAACCACCCGAGGTCAGGCCACTGCTGCCATTCAGACTACTGTCAAAGCGGATCGAACCGCCATCAGCACCGTAATTGTTCAACAGCGAGCCATCACCATCCAGCAGGAAGGTCTCTGTAAGCCCGGACTGGTTCAGCATGACTCCCATCGCGGGCGTCATGACAAGCGGCACATCGTCCTCAAATCTGATGTTGCCACCCAGGTCTGCACTCACCGTCCCGGTCGCGGTGTCGTTGTCGCCATCCACCACCGTCACGGTCGCACTCAGCAATACCTTGCCACTGGCCAGGCTGATGAGGCTATCGTTCACGTTCTGCGGCAGATGATCCAGCGCCTCAGACTGGGTCAGCGTCACCGTGCCGTTGCTCGCCACGCTGATGCGGAACACCTCCCCGTCCGTGGTCGACCCCACGATGTCGTTGCCCACCTTGGTCAGGGTGATGGCCAGCCCGTGGCTGGTCAGCCCGCTGTTGCTGTCGGTCACGCTCAGGCTGTAGCCGCTCACCGTGGTGCTGCCCGCGCCGTCCGCCCCATAGCTCGGCACCGCCGCCGCCAGGAACGCCGCCGCAAAGCTGGCACTCGCCGTGTCGGTGTTCGGCCCGATAGTGTCCGCATCCTGGGTGGTCAGGGTGATGCTGCCGTCCGCTACCCCATTGATGGTCACGCTCGGGCCGTCATCCTCGAAGCGGAACACGCTGTTGGCACCCAGATCCATCGCCGCACTGGCGCGGTCGCCATCGGCGTCGGTCACGGTCTGCACCAGGGTCAGCACGCCCTGCCCCACGGTCAGCGCCACGCTGTCATCTGCATTGCTGGTGTCGCCATGCCAGACGTTGTCCACCAGGGCCAGGGTCACTTCCCCGGTGGTCGGATTGATGGTCAGGGTGAAGTAATCCACCCCGCCGGCGCTGCCGGTGATGACGCTGCCCACCTGATTGAGCAGAATGGCCGCCCCCTGGCCGTTGGCGGCCAGTGGATCGACCGCATAGAGGCCGCTTGCCACGTTGCTGCCGCTCAGCGCCAGGCTGTAGCCGATGCTGCCCGCCCCGTCGGCCCCGAAGGCCGGGTTGAACTGGGCCTGCACGTCGGCCGCGCTCAGGTTGGCACTGGCCACCCCGTCGCCGCCCACCCCGCCCAGGCTGACCAGGCTCTCGTCCACGGTCGCCCCCAGGCTCGGCGCTTCTTCTGCCAGCCCGGCCCGCGGGCCGTCATCCTCGAAGCGGAACACGCTGTTAGCGCCCAGATCCACCGCCGCACTGGCACGGTCGCCATCGGCGTCGGTCACTGTCTGCACCAGGGTCAGCACGCCCTGCCCCACGGTCAGCGCCACGCTGTCATCTGCATTGCTGGTATTGCCATGCCAGACGTTGTCCAACAGGGACAGGGTCACTTCCCCGCTAGTCGGGTTAATGGTCAGGGTGAAGTAATCCACCCCGCCGGCGCTACCGGTGATGACATTGCCCACCTGATTGAGCAGGATCGCCGCCCCCTGGCCGTTGGCGGCCAGCGGATCAACCGCATAGAGGCCGCTCGCCACGTTGTTGCCGGACAGCGCCAGGCTGTAGCCGATGCTGCCCGCCCCGTCGGCACCAAAGGCCGGGTTGAACTGGGCCTGCACGGTGGCCGCGCTCAGGCTGGCACTGGCCACCCCGTCACCGCCCACCCCGCCCAGGCTGACCAGGCTCTCATCGACGGATACAGTTCCCAACCCTTCCGCATTAGAGGTCAGGGTAACGCTGGGAATATCATCCTGAATGACAACATCCAGACTGCCGTTGGCCGTGTCACCATCCGTATCAACCAGCACGACGTTAAAGCTCTCCACCAGTGACGCATCGTTAACTGGTTGGGTATGTGTCTCGCTATCGTTCAGGGTATAGCTGTAGCTCACGCTTCCCGTACCGGTAACGGCGTTGAAATTGATACCGGTAACGGTCAACTGATTGCCCAACGGGCTGACGATGGTTTGCGGGAACGAAGTGATGGCTTGCCCATTGGTGATCAATGCAACACCACCCAGGGTCAAGCTCTGGACACCATCGGCTGCACTGAAGGTAAAAGTACCACTCTGGGTCAAGGCTGCTGCATTGGGATTACTGCCATCTGCCAGGGAGGCTTCATTGAGCGTCAGCTCTCCCCCTTCTATCTGCAGACCAGCCAATTCGACCGGTTCATCAACCGGCGTAATGGCAATGGTCAACGTGGATTGGACAGTATCTACACCATCGGTGACGGTATAACTGACGACGGGAACGGGACCGTTATAATTGGGAGCCGGCGTAAACTGATAGCTACCATCCGCATTGATCAGCAGAGTGCCGATCCCTGCCAAGCTGACTGGTGTACCCAAGGTGGCATTGGCAACCCCACCCCAGCTAAATCCAGACACGGAAGCCGCCTGCGGGCCATCACTGTCGATGGTGTTGGCAAGCAGGTTGCCCGACACGACTACATCTTCCGTCACCGTCACATTCTCTCCCCCATCGGCGAGGTCATTGACAGGGGTGATCGTCAGCTCCAAGGTGGATTGCACCGTATCAGTGCCATCAGTCACGGTATACACCACTGGTGGAACGGTGCCATCGTAGTTGGGGGCTGGGGTAAATGTGAAACTGCCATCCGTATTGACGATGAGCGTGCCTACTCCGTCGATGGTCACGCTGGTACCGGCAGCTATATTGGCGTTGTCTCCCCAGCTGAAGATTACAACCGTCGCCGCTTGCGGCCCATCGGTATTCACCGTGTTGTCGAGCAAATTACCACTCAGAGATCCATCTTCAGCAACGACCAGTTGCTCTCCCTGATCCGTCAGTTCATTGACCAGCAAGGGCTCCGCAATCTGCTGGGTATCCACCACCGGCTCAGCCTGATAGGTAGTGTCAAACCCAGCTGCAGCGATAGTGGCATCACCAATCCTGTCGATAGTTACAAAACCGCCGTTTCCGCTGGCTCCAGCAACCCCACCGATCCCACCGCCACCACCTGCAGCCGGAGCACCACCCGCAGCTGACGCTTCAAAGTTTTGCGTCGGGTCAACCCCTTGCAAAATTGACTTTTGCAAGGCGGCTATATCGGGAGAGGCCGCATTTCCGGCATCCGGAGCCGGTGGCTGGCCGGTAGCAGGCGCATCATGGGCAGGCGCATCCGGTGTGGCCGCCACAGGTGAATCATCGTAGGGCGCCAACAGCAATTTGGCATCATCTGCAATGTTGAGCTTTGCCCCGGGTTGCAGGATCTCTCCTTTTTGCAGCGGACGGCTGCTTCCATCAGCCAGCACGATTTGCACATTGCCTTCAACGGCAGAAACCACAACGGTTTTATCGATGATTTGGGTACGCATATCCATTGCTCCAACGTGACGGATCTCGATGTCTACACCATAGATGTCCGTGCTTCTTGCATCCGTTGCAAAAATGTATGGAATTCACGTCAAAACAGGGGAGAGAAAATGTACGAAATCGAATGTTCTTTTTTATATCGTCAAATCAATCAGTTGCGAGACATCAAATGAGGCCATCTAGCCTAATTAAGCTAAGAATAGACAGACTTATTAACTTTTCGAATAAAAAAGGGGCCCTTGTGGGCCCCCTGAAATGCTTGGTCATGCTCACGGCAACGGAAATGCCGGGTGTACAAAGCCCTGGTAACCATCGATATGAAGCTTTGAGAGCAACTCGACCTGGTGTTGATCTTCCACTCTGGTCGCAATGGTTGTAACGCCGGCATTGTGGGCTGCACGACATACCGCAGCCAAGAAGGAAGTATCAGCCCCAGGCTCCATGACCTGGCTGGTATAGCCGTGGTCAACCTTGACATAGGAAGGTGCAAGCTCCTCCAGATACCCCAGTGACTGGAAGTGGCGTCCATAGTGATCCACCCCCCACTGAAAGTCATGCTCTTGCAAAGCATGAACCAGGGCTGTCACATGCTCCTTGTGCTTCATGATGGCGGCTTCTGGGATCTCGAACAGCAAGCGATCTTTCAATCCGGCATTGTCGCTCAGATAACCGGTCAGCCAAGTACGGAATTCATCTGAACAGAGCGAGCCGGCCGTAATATTGACCGCCAGGACCAGGTCTGGTTGCTGTTGCAACAATGAAACTGACGCATCCAGTATCGCCTGGTCAAACTCACCGCCCAGCTTGAACTGCTCGATGGCAGGCAGGAACTGGCCTGCGAAATAATCGGTACCATCGCGAGAGATGGAGGCAAACAGCTCTGCATGCATGCGCAGACCATTATCAAATCGGCAGGCCGGCTGCGCCTTGAAACGCCACAAATGCCGTGCAATCGCATCCTGAACCAGATCACGCCAGGCCAGGCGTCCCATCAACCCCTGATCTGTGCCCCCTTCCATCACCACGGCACCACGACGCTCATTGCGGGCCCTGCCGAGCGCATTGTCAGCCTTGGTCAACAGAGCCGACAAATCATCGTTGCCATCTCGGCCAGCAATGCCAATGACGGACAAGGCGCCCCCCTCACCCATGGGATTCACCACCAGATCGGCGATGCGACTGTTGATCACTTCTGCCAAATCTTTCAATTGGGAAAGGTCATCAGTCGGACACAACAGGGCATATTCCGTTGCCGAGATCCGTGCCACAGCAGAGCCATCCCACCCTTTAAGTTGTTCTTTCAAGGCCTGGGCTATCGACTTGACCATGTTGTCACGCGCAGCAAAACCCTCTTCGCGGTACAGATCGTCCAGCATGTCGACGGCAACCAACATGACACCACCTTGACCGGCCTCTGCAATCCAGGCGTTGACCTGACCCACGAAATAAGCCCGGTTGCCCAAGCCGGAGACCGCGTCGACGTAGACCCGCTCCCGCAGTTTTTCAGCCTCATCTGCCTGCTCTTTGAATTGCACGGCCAACTTGCTGGAGAGGGTATTGATGGCCTGAACCACCTGTTTCAATTCATGGGTCTTGGGTTCGGGAATGGCATGGCCAAAGTGATGCAACTCTATCTCGACGGCCTGCTCACAAATCTGCTTGAGCGGCTTGAGCAGGTAGTTGAGTGCCCGCATGAGCAAGATGGTGGTGATGAGAAAACCTATCAGGAACCAGCTGGCAAGCTCACTCATGCCACGCCACAACTCGTAATAGGCCTAGCCGGGATGACCAACGACCTTCAATTTACCCAGTTGCAGCCAGCCCGACGTCAGGATCGACTCATTGGATACTTCGGGAAACAACCCAAGATTGATGAACCATTGGGGAACACCTTGAATATTATTGGTATTTTCCTGCTCGATGACATCCTTGGAAGCCAGCAAGTCCAGACGGACCAGACGATAATATCCCCCGTCAAATATCGCCTGAATGACGGACTCAGCCCCCACCTTGTCACCATTTTCCAAATAAGGGGTCAGTGCCAGCCCCAGAGACGTGGCTGTATTGATGACGGTGGTTTCCTGCTGTTGGGCCAGATAGGTACGAGTCGAGTTGAATTGCACCCAATAGGTAGCTGCAAACAACAACCCGAACAGGATCAACATGGTTGCCAATAATTGTCTGTAGAGCGTCATAGGTTAATCATCCAAATTCAACACAGGCTGAGCCAATCGCCCCGACGTCATGCGATTGCGTAAATCATTCCATAATCCCAGGCGTGAGGACTGTCCAGCCAGTTCCCCTTGACCACGCGCCTTCATCAACCACAAGTGACTACCGTTAAAGCTGTATATCGGCACCAGATCCCTACGTTGACTGGCCGGCCGGATCGACCCTATCAAATTATCCAAAATGACGGGCACCGCAGACGGTGTTTCATAGTAAGCGACGACCATATGAAACTGGTTATAATCCAATGCCTTGACATAGACCATTCGCATCTTTTCATCCGGAACACCCAGCTCCAGCAGGGTAAAGTATTTTGAAATGCTGAAGTCTTCACAATCGCCACCGGCCGCTCCCAAAAACTCCAGCGGGGTTGCCCAGTAGTCTTTTTTTCGCCACAACTTGATGTCGTCAATAAACCGCATCTGGTTGAAAAACTGGTTAACCTTCTCCAGCTTCTGACGGTCGGTCAGGCCGGCGGCGCGATTCTGCATAACCAGTGTGCGCCAGGTGGTGACCCGCTTGCCGGCTCTGACGCCGTAGGTCTCCTGTGCCCGTTGTACCAGTTTGAGATCTTCAGGGGTAAGAGGCTGGCTGGCGGAGAGCAGTAGCGGCAGAGATATCAGCAGCAGCCAGAGTGAGCAGCGTAACCAGCGAGCGCGCAGCAGCTGGGTCAAGCCCGAGGTTGACGCCATGCCGATACTGCTTGCTCTATCCCATCCGGTCACATGCATCTTCGACAGATCCAATGGTGCTCACTGCATTGGCCAGAGATGGCCGTCAGAGACAAGGGATGGCGGCAGCCCGGCTGCAACCATCCCTTTCACTCGCATCAAGCCTGATGCGCACTCCATTACTGTTTGGCTTGCCAATCGGCCGGCTGCTTCACATTGAATGCGTTGAGCAGGCTGCCAGTGGCATTGAGGATCCGATAATCCGCCAGCAGGGAGTCATACTCTGCGGTAATGTAGCTGCGGCGTGCTTCAAACAGTTCGTTTTCGGTGTTCAATACGTCCAACAAGGTACGTTGACCGAGACCAAACTGCTTCTTGTACGCCTGCACAGTGTCATAGCTGGCATCCACGTGTTCTTTCAGGAAGGTCTTCTGTTTAGCCAAAGACTCTTTTGCGTTCCAGGCCAGGCGGGTTCCTTCCTCTACCTGACGGAAGGCATTCATGTGAATATCCTTGGCCTGGGAATAGAGTGCGGAAGTAGCCTTGCTCTGGGCCAGATCGGAACCACCGCGGAACAAGTTGTAGCGCATGCGTACCATGGCGGTCAGGTCATCGTTGCGCCCCTTGACGGCATCGATATCCTCGTTCCAGTTTTGATCCACTTCAAAGGTGACGTTGGGATAAAAACCGGATTTGGAACCCTCATGCTGGTACTTTGCGGCTTCGATATCCTGCAGGGAGGAGAGCAGTGTCGGATGAACTTCGGTTGCCGTCTTCAAGGCCGCATCCAGTGTGGTCGGAATCAGCTCGGCATTGGGCACCGGCTGCACCAGATCTTTGGGCATTTCGTTGACCACCCGGATGAACTCGCTTTCGGCATCGCGATAGTTGTTCTCGGCGGCAGCCTGGTTGGCGTAGGCTCTGGCTACCCGGCCATCGATCTGGGTCTGGTCAGCGGTCGAACCCAACCCCGAATCGGTCCGCTTGCTGATGTCGCTGCGGATCTGCTCGTGGGTTTCCAGGTTCTGCTTGGACAGCTCCAGGATCTCCTGCTGGCGCAGCATGTTGAGGTAGACCTCGGCCACCCGCAGTGCCGTGTTCTCCGCCTCGGAGATCATGGCCAGGCGCTGGGCATTGGCTTCGGCATCGGTACGCGCCACGTTGCTGCTGACGTTGAAGCCGTCGAACAACATCTGGCGCAGGCTGATACCAGCCTCTTTACGAGTCATTGAATCGTCGATGGTGGTCGAGTTTGCACCGGCCGCACGGGTGGTCGGGCTGTCAGTCTTCTCGTAGCCGACACCGCCACGCAGATCAATGGTGGGGTAGTAACCCCCTTTGGCCCCATCATGCTGATACAGTCGCGCCTGATAGAGATCAAAAGCTTCCTTGATTTTGGGATGGGTAGCCAATGACTGTGCCACTGACTCCTCCAGTGTTTGTGCCTGGCTTAGGCTGCGTTCTCAAAATGCTGGTTTTCTGTCCACCAATAGTTCCCGTAAGTAACGAAGGCAGAAAGCCAGCTTGATAAAAGCAGCAAAACTTCCCGCCAGCTTTTCATACCTCGTTGAGAATCGGCGAAACTTCTTCAGCCATCCGAAGCACCGTTCGACCACATTTCTCCTACGATAACGAGCTTTGTCTAACACCAGTGGACGTCCCTTATGGTGCCGTTGCTGGTCGCTGCGTTGCGGGATAACCGCTTTTATCTTTCTGCGCCGGAGTTCTGCCCGCAGAGCCCTGCTGCTATAGGCCTTATCTGCGGCA
>NZ_NEVB01000224.1:0-23189 GCF_002259925.1 Aeromonas sp. A35_P
CTCGGGGTCACGCTCTCCCCGCTTGTTTTTGGTGGAGTTGGGGGCTTCGATGATAGTGGCATCGACCAGCGTGCCTTGCTTCATCATGATGCCAGCGTCACAGAGCCACTGGTTGATGGCCTCGAATAGTTGGCGTGCCAGTTGGTGCTGCTCCAGCAGATGCCGGAAATTCATGATGGTAGTGCGGTCAGGGATAGCCTGGTCCAGGGAGAGTTTGGCAAACAGACGCATTGAGGCAATTTCGTAGAGTGCGTCCTCCATGGCGCCGTCGCTGAGGTTGTACCACTGCTGCATACAGTGAATGCGGAGCATGGTATCGAGTGGGTAGGGACGACGCCCGTTACCAGCTTTGGGATAGACGGGTTCGATGACCCCCAGCATCCTTGGCCATGGGAGCACAGCCTCCATGCGAGCCAAGAATATCTCTTTACGGGTTTTACGGCGTTTGCCATTGAACTCGCAGTCCGCGAAGGTGAGCTGGTGACTCATGCTGAACCTCATCCCTGATGCCAAGTGGGGTTCATGATCTCACATCAAGGACTTGTTCGCACTTTCCCTCGTGCACTACATCCACGTTGGGCGTGACATAATCACGGATGAATTGCGCAGGGTCACAGGTATGAATATCTTCGATGGGTAACAAGTCTCGAGTGTCCATGCGCACGTACTCGGCCAGACCGCCATGAAAATACAGCGCCCGGTCAACCCCCAGGCGATGTTGCAGGAAGGCGGTGTAGTTGAGCGTGATCGCCCGTACGCCATCCGGGATGCTGCCGTAAAACGGCAAGGGGTTGGCTTCATGTGCTACCAAAACTTCGTTCTGCTTGGCGACTAGGTAAGCCCAAAGCGACCAAGCGATATACAGGTAGTTCTTGATGTCGGCTGATTTTTCGTTATAGAAGCCGAGGAATTTCTCTATCAACAGCGTTTCGATGTTCAACATATCTGAACCGAGAGCTACTGCCACTTCGTGGCGGTCACCGCTGAGCCCCATCTTGAGCGTTCGCTTGAGCACGGTCTTGAAGGTATCGGACAACGACAGCTTGTGGATGTCGAGGATCGAGTCACTGTCGATCAGGTCGTCCGCATCTTTTGGAAAGACCTCACGGATTAGCTGTTCGGTTTCATCGTCGAGTTGGCTATGTTCGGCAATGGTTGCCAGCTTGTTGAACAAACGAATGATAAGGTCACCGTGTTTCCTAATGGTCTCCTTCTCGGGGGGAAGTTCAGCAATGGCGGCCTGTACGCGCAGCACCATGGCTTTCTGCTCGTGAGGCTCTCGGGTAGCAATCTTGTCTACTGCACGAGCGATCATGTTGTTAAAGCTGAAGCGCAGCCCTGGAAGCATGTTACGTAATGCTTCGTCCACTGACTTGCCAGGCCCATCTAGATAACGAGTTACATCGGCGAGCAGAGTATTAGCCAGAGGGAAATCAATACCTGATGTACGGTCAACGCCTGCACCGGTGATCAACAGCATGTTTGTTTTTCCTTATCTATGATTTGCGATGAAAACATTCGCTCTCGCAATGCTGGCAGCAGTATCACCCAGGTTGACCCCCTAGGCCTTGAGCACAGCAACTCCGACTTGCAGGTGGAATGACTTGTTATTAAATGGATAGTGGTGGCACTGGCTCTTCGAGCTTGCTGGAACCGCCGATAGACAGAGGCTGGTTACAATCAACCATACCTAGGAATTCCCAACCGTTTCCAAACAGACCTTACTCAAGGTTGGCTCAGAATTGCAGAAACGATGAATACCGGTCATACAACGGTTCATGCCAGATGCTCTATTACCTATCTAAGCTATTGATTTTAGTAATGTAACGCAATTGCAGCTTGCAATTGATGAGTCCGATCTCGCTCTTGGCTTTTAACACAATAGTGTACGGATTTAGGAGACCGCATTTCTCTAGCCCGATCTATATCGTGAAGCTTGGCCCAATGACGCGTTGCTAGAAGTAGGCTAATCAAAAGCACCTGAGCCCTTGTTATACCACCCGCTGGGAGGACCTGCCGGTAGCCAGGTAAGTGGATACCGTAATGTTCCTACCGTTTGCTAGATGTGGTACCCCACGTGGTACCCCAAGCCAAAAAGCACAAAGAGCTAGCTTCTCTTAGAGGCTAACCCTTTGTTTTATATGGTGCCGATAAGGGGGATCGAACTCCTGACCTTCGCATTACGAATGCGCTGCTCTACCAACTGAGCTATACCGGCGTGCCACTAGATTCCTGAAAACCCGGGGGCAAGTCAATGAGCTGCACTCGGTTTTATGAGTGAGCTCATGGAGTTACGGCCAATGTCAGAGGTCGGTGAACTCCGGAATATGGGCCCGGCCGCGGCTCTCGAGAAAATCGAGCAGGGCACGGGGGGAGCGCGCCAGGATCCGCTCTTCGGGGAAGCCGGCCTCGGTTACCAGCCGGTGGCAGTGCTCGAAATCTCCGAGGCTGAAGGCCACGTGGGAATCTGAGCCGAAGGTGAGGTAGGCCCCCATGTCCCGCGCCGCCTCAACGATGGCGCGGCAGTTGCCTTCACTGCCCGGGCGGGAGTGGCTGAAGGAGGAGTTGTTGAGCTCCAGCGCCACCCGATACTCTGCCGCCGCCTTGACCACCGCCTGGATATCGATGGGGAAAGCGGGATTGCCGGGGTGGCTTATCATGTCGACCCTGCCGCTCTTGATGGCGTTGATCATCGCCTGGGTGTGGGTGGCCTGATCGCAGGGGGGAAATACCGGTTCGTGAAAGCCCGCCATGATCATGTCGAGGCGCGACTCGTAGCGCTCGGGGAAGTCTATCTCGCCGTCGATGTTCTTGATGTTGGCTTCGATGCCGCGCAGGATGCCGACCCCGTCGACCACCCGTGGCAATACGTGCAGATTGACGAAGTGCCAGAAGTGGGGGGCATCCGCCATATCGGGGCCATGATCCGTGGTGGCGAACAGCTTGATCCCCTTTGCCTTCGCGATGGGCAGGTAGTCGTGAATGGTGCTGTAGGCGTGGGTGCTGGCGACGGTGTGGGTGTGGGTATCGACCGTGTACTTCATCTTATCTTCCCCTCTGGCGTGAGGGGCCAGCATAGCAAAGGCGGCGGGTCGAGACCATGTGGTGGCTTGTCATTCTTTGTCACAAATTGGGGGTCGGCTGACAAAGTTTGAACACGCTTGGCGGCCATGATGGATGCATCGATGAAAGCCTGAACTCGCATCGATGGGTTGGATCAGGATGGTGCAACCTCATTTCCCCGACGTCGCGCCCTGCGACGGTTTTTTTTGCCCGTTTGTCAGCGTTCTGGGTGGCAGCAGGATAAAAAAATGCCCAACTAGCATGGAGCAGGTTGGGCGAGACTTAATGTTTAATTGCAGTGGCATAGATATAGAGTCCGATTCGTCCGTGAAGTTCCCGCCTTGTTCCCCATTTTCATGAAAAACATTTCACTAACACCTGTTCACATTCTCTTGACACAAAAGGTTGTGAAACGTACTTTTTAAACATTCGTTTAAGTGAGGTGTCCTGTGAGTAAAATCGATACCAAAAACCGCATTCTCGATGCCGCCGAGGTGTTGTTTGCCGAACGGGGGGTCGCCGATACCTCTTTGCGTCTGATCACCAGCGAGGCGGATGTCAACCTGGCCTCGGTGAACTACCACTTCGGCTCCAAGAAGGAGCTGATCCAGGCGGTGCTCGATCGCTATCTGAGCCTGTTCATGCCCGAGCTGGATGCACGTCTGCATACCCTGATGGCGCAGGAGCAGCTGACCCTGCTGCAGGTGTTCGAGAGTTTCGTCGACCCGCTGATGAAGCTGGTGGCGGTGCGCACCAATGGTCCGGCCATCTTCATGCAGCTGCTGGGACGCGGCTACATCGACAGTCAGGGCCACCTGCGCCGCTTCATCACCGCCCATTACGGCCCCATTTTGCAGCGGATCACCCAGGCCATCTCCAAGGCCAATCCGGAGTTGTCGCCGGCGGATCTGTTCTGGCGGCTGCACTTCACCCTGGGCACCGTCGTGTTCACCATGGCTTCGGCCGATGCGCTGCGCGATATCGCCCAGGCCGATTTCGGCCAGCAGCTCGATGTGGAGGGGCTGGTACGCAACGTCATTCCTTATCTGGCGTCCGGTGTCGGGGCGCCCGTGGAGTCGACCAGGCTCTCCCTGGCCGTGTAACAACCAACAATAAATCAACGGAAACAGTGAAATAGAAGGAACTTGAGTATGATCACATTGCTTATCCTGCTGGTGCTGGCGATAGCCGTCGTGCTCGGCGTGCCCTCCATCCGTAAAAAGGTGGTCACCCGCCCGGTGTTCGGCATCTTCAAGAAGATACTGCCGCCCTTGTCTGCCACCGAGCGGGAGGCCATGGAAGCTGGCTCCGTCTGGTGGGATGGGGAGCTGTTTCGCGGCAACCCCGACTGGAAAAAACTGCACGGCTACGGCAAGGCCGAGCTGACGGCAGAGGAGCAGGCCTTCATCGACAACCAGGTTGAAACCCTGCTCGCCATGGTCGATGACTTCAAGATCGTCAACGAAACCAAAGATCTGCCGGAGCCGGTCTGGGACTATCTGAAGAAGGAAGGCTTCTTCTCCCTGATCATCCCGAAATCCTACGGCGGCCGCGAATTCTCGGCGATCGCCAACTCCACCATCGTCACCCGCATCGCCACCAAGAGCCTGAGCGTGGCGGTTACCGTCATGGTGCCGAACTCCCTCGGCCCGGGCGAGCTGCTGATGCACTACGGCACCCAGGCCCAGAAAGATTTCTGGCTGCCGGGGTTGGCCAATGGCAAAGAGGTACCCTGCTTCGCCCTGACCGGGCCGGAAGCGGGCTCCGATGCCGGCGCCATCCCGGACAAGGGGATCGTCTGCAAGGGGATGCACAAGGGTGAAGAGGTGCTGGGTATTCGCCTCAACTGGAACAAGCGCTACATTACCCTGGCCCCCCGTGCCACCGTGCTGGGGCTGGCGTTCAAACTCTATGACCCGGAAAAACTGCTGGGTGACAAGGAAGAGCTGGGCATCACCTGTGCGCTCATCCCCACCAGTCACCCGGGCGTGCGGGTCGGCGATCGCCACTATCCCATGGGGCTGGCGTTCCTGAACGGCCCGACCTTCGGCAAGGATGTGTTCATTCCGCTCGACTGGATCATCGGCGGCCCGGATTACGCCGGTCGCGGCTGGCGCATGCTGGTGGAGTGCCTCTCCGCCGGGCGCGGCATCTCGCTGCCTGCCCTTGGCACCGCCTGTGGTCACATGGCGAGCCGCACCGTCGGCGCCTACTCCTACGTGCGCAAGCAGTTCGGCATGTCCATCGGCAAGTTTGAAGGGGTGCAGGAAGCGCTGGCCCGCATCGGCGGCCTCACCTATCAGCTGGAAGGGGCCCGTCGCATGACCGCAGGTTCCCTGGACTTGGGTCAGGCACCGGCCATCGTCACCGCGATTTCCAAGTACCACATGACCGAGATGGCGCGCCAGATCATGGATGATTCCATGGACATCCACGCCGGCCGTGCCATCCAGCTGGGCCCGAAAAACTACACCGGCTACGCCTACATGGGCATTCCGGTGGCCATCACGGTGGAAGGGGCCAACATCCTGACCCGCAACCTGATGATCTTCGGGCAGGGGGCTACCCGCTGCCACCCGTACGTCTTTGCCGAGCTAGAAGCGGCGGCCGACACCGACGTGGAGCGCGGTCTCGAGAAGTTTGACGCCCTGCTGATGAAGCACATCGCCTTTGGCGCCGGCAACTTCTTCGGCTCCCTGTTCCAGGGGCTGACCCTGGGCCAGTTCAACAGCGCGCCGGTGGCCGGTGAAACCGCCCGCTACTACAAGCAGCTGTCCCGCATGAGCAAGGGGCTGGCCCTGTGCGCCGACGTCTCCATGCTGATGCTGGGTGGCGATCTCAAGCGCAAGGAGATGATCTCCGCCCGTCTGGGTGACGTGCTGAGCCACCTCTACTTGGCCTCTGCCACCCTCAAGCACTACGAGGATCAGGGCCGCATGGTCTCCGATCTGCCGTTCGTGCAGTACGCGGTGGAGCGCAACCTCTACCTGATTGGCAAGGCGTTCGAGGGCTTCTTCCAGAACTTCCCGAACAAGGTGGTGGGTGCCGTGCTCAAGCGGGTGGTGTTCCCGTTCGGCGTCGGTTACAAGATGCCGGCCGACGATCGCTGCCACGCCATCTGCCTGGCCATGATGAAGCCGGGTGAGTTCCGCGACCGTCTGACCGCCCTGTGCTATGTGGGCAAGGACGAGGCGGATCCGGTCGGTCTGATGGAGCGTGCCTTCCAGGCCATGGTCTCTGTGCAGCCCTACGAGAAGAAACTGGTGCAGGCCCAGAAAGAGGGCAAGCTGCCTCGCAAACTGGCCCTGCCGGAGCTGGTTGCCGCGGCCCTGTCTCAATCCATCCTGAGCAAGGACGAGGCGGACAAGCTGCTGGCCGCCGATGCCCTGCGCTACGAGGCGATCCAGGTGGACAACTTTGCCCCGGGCGAGCTGGAGGGGTTATCCCAGCAAAATCCGGTGGTGCACGCCGCCTGAGAGAGCACTCGCTCCTGAATCTGAAACCGGCCGATATGGCCGGTTTTTTTGTTTGTTAACCATGCATTTACAACCTCGATTAATTCCAGTTTAATGCAATGGCCCCCCCCCCCTTGGGGCAGGAAGCAAGGCCAGCGGAATGGCCGACAACAACAAACTCAGGAAGAGTGAATGAATCTCGCCAAAACGGCGATCGAACGTCCCATCTGGGTGGCGGTCTCGATCGTGCTGATTTTTCTGCTGGGCCTGCTCAGCATCCGGGGGCTGCCGATCCAGCTGTTTCCCGACATCGATCGCCCGCACCTCAACATCTCGGTGGACTGGCGCTCGGCCTCACCCCAGGAGATGGAGTCGGAGATAACCGACCCCATCGAGCAGGAGATGCAGGGGGTGCAGGGGCTCAAGAATCTCACCAGCAACAGCTTCCCCGGCTTCACCGAGATCGATCTGGAGTTTGCCCTCGGCACCGACATGCAGCGGGCCCAGCTTGACGTCATCTCCCGCCTGAACCGGGTCTCCGGCCTGCCGGACAAGATCGGTGGTCCCTACGTCAACAACTACAGCAGCAACGACACCCTCACCTTCTTCTTCATCCAGCAGCTGCCCGGCGCCAAGGGGACTATCGACGATCACCAGGCGCTGATCGAGGCGCGGATAAAACCCGAGCTGGAGCGGATTCCCGGGGTGTCGACGGTCGACATCCAGGGGATCAACGAGCGCCAGATCCAGATCCGCTTCGACCCCTACCGCGCCGCCGAGCTGGGGGTGGAGATCCCGGTACTGGCCAGTCGGGCCAGCACCGGCTGGGACGTCTCCGCCGGCACCCTCGACATCGGCCGCTGGGAGTACAAGCTGCGCTTTGCCGGCCGCTACGACGTGGCGACCCTGGGAGACAAGGTGGTGGACTGGCGCGACGGTCTGCCCATCTATCTGCGGGACGTGGCGGAGATCCAGCTGGCCCTGGAAGAGAATCCGGTGCTGCGCATCCAGAACGGCAACACCGCCATCGCGGCGCAGATCTTCAAGGAGAGCGGGGCCAACGCCCTGGCGGCGCTGGAGGCGATCAAGCTCAAGGTGGGCGAGCTCAACCGCGAGGTGCTGGAGCCGGTCGGCCTGCATATGGAGCAGTCGTTCGACGCCTCCCTCTACATCAACCGGGCGGTGAGCATGGTAACCGCCAACCTGGGGCTCGGCGTGCTGCTCTCCTGCGCCATCCTCTGGGTCTTCCTGCGTCGGCTCAAGGCGACCCTGATGATCGCGATCGCCATCCCCATCAGCATCATGCTCACCTTCTGTTTGCTCAAGGTGCTGGGACGCACCCTCAACGTCATCTCGCTGGCGGGCATCGCCTTTGCGGTCGGCATGGTGCTCGATGCCGCCATCGTGGTGCTGGAGAGCATCTACCGGCGCCACGAGCGAGGGGATCTGAGCAAGGGGGAGGCGGCGCTGGAAGGCGCCAGCCGGGTGTGGACCGCCCTGGTGGCCTCCACCCTGACCACGGTCGCCATCTTCCTGCCGGTGCTGCTGCTCAACGACGTGGAGGGCCAGTTGTTTGCAGACCTTGCGCTCACCATCGCCTGCGCCGTCACCGTCTCCATGCTGGTGGCGGTGACCGTGCTGCCGGCGGTGGCGGCGCGCTGGATGGGGCGCGAGCGGCTGACTGACCCCTATGAGGCGCTGTGGCAGGGTACTACCCGCCACGTGATCCGCTTGACGGCAACGCCCCGCCGGCGCTGGACCCTCATCACCCTGATGATGAGCCTGCCGGCGCTGGCGACCTGGGCCCTGTTGCCGAAGATGGACTACCTGCCAGACGTGAAGCGCGACGCGGTGGATGTCTGGATGAACTTCACCCCGGGCTTCAACCTGAAGGCCCAGCGCGAGGAGGTGATCGACACGCTCATCGCCAGACTGGATCCTTATATGAAGGGGGAGCAGGAGCCGGCTCTCAAGAACTACTACATATTGCGCTACCCTGGCGGCGCCCAGATCGGGGTGCGGCCGAAAGAGGAGGACCAGATCAAGGTGCTGGAGCAGCTGTTGATGAAGCAGTTGCTGGTGGGCATCCCCGATACCCAGGTGTTTGGCGGCCAGGGCTCGCTGTTCGGTGGTTTTGACAGCGAGAACGGCATCTCCCTGCTGCTGCAGGGGGGCGATCTGGCCGAGCTCTATCGGGCGGCGCGGGCCGCCATGGCCATCGTCAAGCAGGATCTGCCGGGGGCACAGGTCAGGCCGCAGCCGGATCTCGATTTCACCGCCCCCGAGCTGCGGCTGGTGCCGCAGGACCGGCGCCTCGCCGAGGTGGGCTGGGATCGCACCCCCATGCCCGCCATCATCCAAACCTTCGGCGACGGCCTGCGGGTCGGCGAGTATTTCGACGGGGAGGAGCGACTCGACATCATGCTGATGGGGCAGACCTCCGCCAACCCGGACGAGCTCAAGGCAGTGCCGCTGGCGACCCCGTCCGGGCGCATCGTACCGCTCGGCGAGCTGCTGCGGGTGGAGCACGACATGGGGCCGGCCAGCATCTTTCGGGCCGATGGGCGGCGCAGCATCAGCCTGCAGATCTCGCCCCCGGCGGGGATGAGCATGGAGCAGGTGCTGGACACCCTGCAGAGCAAGAGTTTTGCCGCCATCCGGCCGTTGCTGCCGGCCGGCGGCGAGCTGCGGGTCTCCGGCAATGCCGACAGTCTGCAGCAGGCGCTGGGAAACCTGGGGGCCATCTTCCTGTTTGCGGTGATGATCCTGCTCATCCTGTTGTGGGGGGTCTTTGCCTCCCTCAAGGATGCGGTGCTGGTGCTGCTGACCCTGCCGCTCGCCACCGTCGGCGGTGTGCTGGCGCTCTACCTGAGCGGCCTGCTGGTGCCGTTGCCGATGGATCTGCTGACCATCATCGGCTTCGTCATCCTGCTGGGGCTGGTGGTCAACAACGCCATTCTGCTGGTGCACCAGACCCGCACGGCGGAGCGGGAGGGAATGAGCCGCCAGCAGGCGGTGGCCGATGCCTTGCAAAGCCGGATGCGGCCCATCGCCATGACCAGTCTCACCAGCATCTTCGGCATGCTGCCGCTGATGCTGAGCCCGAGCGAGGGCAGCGAAATCTACCGGGGGCTGGCCACCGTCATCGTTGGCGGCATGAGCTGCAGCACCCTCTTTACCCTGATCCTGCTGCCCGCCTTCCTGCGGCTGGGTGAGCGGGTCGACGTGCCGCAGGCCATTCGGCAGCGGGCCTGAGCAAGGAGCTCATCGATGACACACGGTTTTACAAGGATGGTTGTGGGCGCGGCGCTGCTGGCGGGGGGCGTGTTCCCCGCGCTGGCACAGGGCAAGATGGTGACCCTGGCGGACGTGACCCGGGGGGAGGCTGCGGCCAGCATCTGGGTCAGCGGTACGGTGGCGAGCCGCCAGCAAGCGGCGCTCAGCGCCGAGGTGAGCGGCCGGGTGGAGTGGATCGCCGAGTTCGGCAGCCGGGTCAGCAAGGGGGATGAGCTGCTGCGCCTCGACAGCGCGGCGCTGCGGCTCTCGCTGGAGCAGGCCCAGGCCGAGCAGGCCAAGTGGGAGAGCAACGTGCGCTTCGCCCGCGCCGAGTTTGGCCGGCTGGTGACCCTGCATCGCCAGAAGAGCGCCTCCCAGAGCCAGTATGACAAGGCGCGCTACGACGTGGAGCAGGCTGAACTGGCCGAGCGGCTGGCGCGGGTGCAGGTGCGCCAGATTGAGGAGCAGCTGCGCAGAAGCCACATCTTCGCGCCGTTCGACGGGGTGGTGAACAACCACTTCATCCAGCCGGGGGAGCATGTGGATGCCGGCGAGCAGGCGCTGGAGCTGGTCAACCCCGATCAGCCCGACATCCGCCTGCAGGCCCCCATCGTCTGGGCCGGCCAGCTGGCGCCCCAGACCCGGCTGCGGGTGGAAGGGGATCAGCTCAGCGGCCACGGGGTCTACTACCAGCGGGCGGCCAGCGCCGATCCCAAGTCGCGCCTCATCGAGCTGCGCCTTAAGCCGGAGGGGGGTCGCTTCATCATCGGCTCGCCGGTGCGGGTGGCACTGCCGCTGGCGGAGCAGCAGACCATGCTGTTGCCGCGCGATGCCCTGGTGCTCAACACCGAGGGGAGCGTGGTCTATCAGGTGGAGCAGCACGGCGAGGAGCTCAAGGTGAACCGGGTGCCGGTGACCGTGCTGTTCGGCGACAGCCGGCAGGTGGCGGTGAGCGGGGCGCTCAAGCAGGGTGACAGGGTGGTGGTGCGCGGCGCCGGCAGCCTGCAGGATGGCGACAAGGTAGAGCTGTTTCGCGGCTGATATTGCTTGGTCACCATGAAAAACGGCTCCCGCAGGAGCCGTTTTTGTTGCTGGCAGGAGGGGCGATTACTCGACCATCATCACCTTGCAGGTGTTGGTGCTGCCGACGGTTTCCATCTTGTCGCCGTGGGTGAGCAACACCATGTCGCCGCTTTGCAGCAATCCCTTGGCCTTGAGCACGTCCAGCGCGTCGCGGCACACTTCGTAGACCGGCTTGGTCTCGTCGCCGTCGAACAGCACAGGGGTGACGCCGCGGTAGAGGTTGGTCCAGGCCAGGGTCTTGTTGTGCGGCGACAGGGCGAAGATCGGCAGGCCGGAGCTGATACGGGACATCAGCAGTGGGGTGGTACCAGACTCGGTCAGCGCCACGATCGCCTTGACCCCTTCCAGGTGGTTGGCTGCATACATGGTGGACATGGCGACCGCTTCTTCCACCGAGGTGAAGGTGTAGCTCATGCGGTGGTTGGAGACGTTCAGGCTCGGGTGCTTCTCGGCGCCCACGCAGACGCTGGCCATGGAGGTCACGGTTTCGATGGGGAACTGGCCGGCGGCGGTCTCGGCGGAGAGCATCACCGCATCGGTCCCGTCCAGCACGGCGTTGGCCACGTCCATCACTTCGGCACGGGTCGGCAACGGCGCGTTGATCATCGACTCCATCATCTGGGTCGCGGTGATGACCACCCGGTTCAGGCGACGGGAGTGGCGAATGAGCTTCTTCTGCACGCCGACCAGCTCGGGATCGCCGATTTCGACGCCCAGATCCCCACGGGCCACCATGACGGCATCGGAGCCGAGGATGATGTCTTCCATCGCCTCGTCGGTGGCGACGGTCTCGGCGCGCTCGACCTTGGCCACGATCTTGGCGTTGGAGCCGGCTTCGCGGGCCAGCTCGCGGGCGTAGCGCAGGTCATCGCCGCAGCGGGGGAAGGAGACGGCCAGGTAGTCCACGTTCATGCGGGCGGCGGTCTTGATGTCTTCCTTGTCTTTCTCGGTCAGGGCCGGGGCGGAGAGGCCGCCACCCTTCTTGTTGATGCCCTTGTTGTTGGAGAGCGGACCGGCCACGGTGACCGTGGTGTGGATGCGGGTGCCTTCGACCTGCTCCACTTTCAGTTGCACGCGGCCGTCGTCCAGCAGCAGGATGTCGCCGGGCACCACGTCATTGGGCAGGCTCTTGTAGTCGATGCCGACCTGCTCCTGGCAGCCTTCACCCTTGCCGAGGGCGGCGTCGAGGATGAATTTGTCGCCGATGGCCAGATAGATCTTGCCGTCCTTGAAGGTGGATACGCGGATCTTGGGGCCCTGCAGGTCGCCCATGATGGCGACGTGACGGCCCAGCTTGGCGGCGATGTCACGCACCTGGTTGGCGCGCAGGATGTGGTCTTCAGCAGTGCCGTGAGAGAAGTTCATCCGCACCATGTCGGCGCCGGCACGGATGATCCCCTCGAGGATCCCTTCGCGATCGGTGGCCGGACCGAGTGTGGTTACAATCTTTGTACGTCTTGGCATGAAAGACTCCAGTTTTGAAGTTGATATGACTTGAGATACTGCCCCGTCAAGCGCATGACCCATTGCACCCGCTTGCAAGCCATCTGGGTGGCTTTTGTTACTAAATTACAATACTACACCAAGGAAGGTGGCAGAGACAGCCGGGGGCCGGGGCCCCCGTTGTTCACGAAGAGTGGGGTGTATCAAAGCGGGATTCGCGCAAACCTTCTTTGACTTTCTTCAGGTTTTCGCGAAATTTCATGCCGCGGCGCAGGGTGAAACCGGTCGCCAGCACGTCCACCAGGGCGAGCTGGGCGATGCGCGAAGCCATCGGCATGTAGACGTCGGTGTCTTCCGGCACGTCCATGGAGAGCACCAGGTTGCACTCGCGCGCCAGCGGGGAGTCCTTGGCGGTCATGCCTATGACGGTGGCGTCGTTTTCACGGGCCAGCGCGGCAATCTCCACCAGCGCCTTGGTGCGGCCGGTGTGGGAGATGAGCACCACCACGTCCCCTTCGCTGCTGTTGATGCAGCTCATGCGCATCATGACGATGTCGTCGAAGCTCACCACCGGGATGTTGAAGCGGAAGAACTTGTTCTGGGCATCGCGGGCGACGGCGGAGGAGGCCCCAAGGCCGAAGAAGCTGATCTTCTTGGACTGGGTCAGAATGTCGACGCAGCGATTGATGGCCGAGATGTCCAGGCTGTTCTTGGCGGCATCGAGGCAGGCCATGGTGGATTCGAAGATCTTGGCGGTATAGGTATCGGGCCCGTCTTCTGCTTCCACGTGGCGGTTCACATAGGGCGTGCCGTTGGCCAGGCTCTGGGCCAGATGCAGTTTGAAATCGGGAAAGCCCTTGGTATCGAGCCGGCGACAGAAACGGTTGACGGTCGGTTCACTGACGTCAGCCATCTTGGCGAGGGTGGCGATACTGGAGTGGATGGCCGTCTGTGGGGAGGCCAGGATGACCTCGGCGACTTTACGCTCTGATTTACTGAAACTTTCCAAATTATTAGTAATTTTATCAAGGGTATTCATCATCACCACCAGGCGTTTTTGTAATTTAGCTTCAGTGTCTTTGCACTAAATTCATGGCTAAGCAGGTTTCCAATCAACTTGATGACTATACAAGACAAGCTCTTATCGAAACTAATCTCGGCCCTGCAAAGTATGACTCATGTCTAATTATTTCGTTGTTTTGGTTACAAACTTCCAGTCATTCCGTGAAAGCGCTTACAAATGTTGCAAAGCAACAACACTGTGAGCGGGCGCACAGTTGCACCCATCAAACGCGCCGCAAGGGGAGGGGCTCGGGTAGAATTGGCTCCAAATAATAAGTGCGGGACGGTAACTGCCGCCCCGACCCCAGTAACGAAGGAGTTGTTTTATGCAGCATACCCATGCGCTGGTCGGCGACGTAGGCGGCACCAATGCCCGGTTGGCCCTGTGCGAGCTGGCAACCGGCACCATTTCCCGGGCCAAGACCTATTCCGGGCTGGCCCATCCCACTCTCGAAGCCGTGGTTCGCCTCTATCTGGATGAGCACAAGGTGCAGGTGGGCGAAGCCTGCATCGCCATCGCCTGCCCCATCAATGGCGACTGGGTCGCCATGACCAACCACAGCTGGGAGTTCTCCATCAGCGAGATGCAGGCCAGTCTGGGGCTGACCCGGCTGCAGGTTCTCAACGATTTTACTGCCGTCTCCATGGCGGTGCCCGTGCTGGAGGAGAGCGATCGCATCCAGCTGGGTGGCGCGGCCCCCGTGGTCGGCAAGCCCATCGCCATCTACGGGGCCGGCACCGGCCTTGGCGTCGCCCACCTGGTGCAGGCGGGTGAGCAGTGGCTGAGCCTGCCGGGCGAAGGCGGTCACGTGGACTTTGCCGCCAACAGCGAAGAGGAGGATGCGGTGCTGCAGGTGATGCGCGCCGAGCTGGGCCACGTCTCGGCCGAGCGGCTGCTCTCCGGCCCTGGACTGGTCAACATCTACCGCGGTCTGGTCAAGTCCGATGGCCGCGAGCCGCAGGCGTTCGAACCCAAGGACATCACCGAGCGCGCACTGGCGGGCGAGTGCCTGGACTGCCGTCGCACCTTGAGCCTGTTCTGCGTGCTGATGGGCCGTTTTGCCGGCAACCTGGCGCTCAACATGGGCACCTTCGGCGGCGTCTACATCGCCGGTGGCATAGTGCCGCGCTTTCAGGAGTTCTTCATCGGGTCGGGCTTTCGGGTGGCCTTCGAGGACAAGGGGCGTTTCAAATCCTATCTCAAGGATATTCCCGTCTTTCTCATCACCCATGAAGGGCCGGGCCTGCTCGGCGCCGGCGCCTACCTGCGCCAGTCGCTGGGCATCAAGTTGTAAGCAACGACAGGGCGGGTGACGCAATGGCCATGGTTCAGCCTTGATTCAGTGACCATGGCGTAGAGTGTTCCTACGTACTCAAGAAGAGAGGGCGCCATAAGGAATTGGGACTTCTCTTCATCCGCTGGGTGCGTTTGTCACCTGACAAGCCTGAACTGTTTCACCGGCCCTTGCGGCCGGTTTTTTTATGCCTGCGGCTTGCTGGCGGGATGGAGATGCCGTCCTTTGCGAAAGGATGAGTCGGTGCCGCAATGCAGTGCGCCTGCCGGCTGGCAGGCGCACTGGGTAGGGATGGCCTCAGGGCAGGTCGAGGGTGAAGCGGGCGCCGCCGAGCGGGGACTCGTCCACCATGATCTGGCCGCCGTAGCTGTGCACGATTTCGGTGACCACTGCCAGCCCGATCCCCTGACCGGAAGAGCTGTCGGCGCGTACCCCGCGCTGGAAGATCTGCTGCGACTTGCCCGGGTCTATGCCGGGGCCGTCGTCCTCGATCTCGATGCGCAGCCGGTCGAGTCGGCGGCTCACCGTCACCTTGATCTCGCTGATGGCGAACTTGAAGGCATTGTCGAGCAGGTTGCCCATCAGCTCCATCAGGTCCCCCTGCTCGCCGGCAAAGAAGACGTCGTCATCGAACTTGAAACGGGTCTGCAGCTTCTTGTGGCGATAGACCTTGGCGAGGCTGGCCAGCAGCTTCTCGATGAGGGGCACCGGCTCGGTCCCCTTGCTGGCGAGGCGCTTGCGACCCGCAACGGCGCGGCGCAGCTGGTACTGGATGATCTGATCCATGGTCAGGATCTGCTCATTGATGTTGTCGTGGATGTCGTGTCCCAGCTTGACCTCCTGCGCCGTTATCTGGATCAGCGCCAGCCGGGTTTTCAGGCTGTGGGCCAGGTCGTTGAGGGCGTGCTGGTAGCGCTGGGTCTGCTGGCGTTCGTTCTCCAGCAGCTGGTTGACCGACTCGGTCAGCGGGGTCAGCTCCCGCTCATAGTCGTTGGAAAGCGCTTCCCGCTTGCCGGCCCGGATCTCGTCCATCTGGCGCGCCATGGTGCGCAGGGAGCCCAGGCTCCAGAAGCTGGTGAGCAGCAGCAGGGCGCCAAGCATCAGATAGGCCAGCAGGGCCTGGCGGATGCACTGGTAGAGGTAGTCACGGGTCTGCAGCAGGTAGCGCTTGGCCGAGTCGACCATCACCACGTAATAGGTGGTGGGGCCGTCGCCGTGGTTGCGCAAGAAGCGCAGGCTGTAAAGGAAGTAGCTCTCGCCATTCTTGATGGTATGGCGTTTGAAAAAGTAGTCCTGATCCAGACCGCCAAGGTACTTCATCAGATCCTCGCAGATGGTGTCCTTGGCCTGGATCACCTCCGGCATGTGCAGGCTGGACCAGCTCAGCTGGCCGTCGGCCCGGCAGATCAGGGTGTCCAGGTTGGGGTCGACGGCATCCGGGGTGATGCGGCCCAGATCCGTGAAGGCATGGGCATCCGGCATCTTGGAGGAGAACAGCTTGGAGAGGTTCTCCTGCATGCGGGTGCTGGCCTTCTGGGCCTGCTCCTCGGTGTGACCCAGATAGAGGATGTAAACCGCAAAGGCCATGATGAGCGCGATGACCAGCATGGCGCTCAACATCAGTTTGACGTGCAGCGAGCGGTGGATGAAGCGCACGGGGCGCGGCAGACGAAAGCCCATCAGCTGCACGACAGGTTGAAGATGTAGCCCTGGCGACGGATGGTGGAGATGGGCTGGATGAGCCCCTCCGGATCCAGCTTCTTGCGCAGCCGGCTCACCATCACCTCGATGGTGTTGGGGTCCCCCTCGCCGTCGCCGTAGAGCTGATCCAGCAGCTGCTGCTTGGAGACCACCTGACGGGCGTTGCGCATCAGGTATTCGAGGATCAGGTACTCAAAGCTGGTGAGCACCACCGGCGTGCCGGCGATGGTCAGCTCCTTGCGGGAGAGGTCCAGCTCGTAGTCGCCAGCCTTGACCTTGGGAGAGATGAAACCGGCGCTGCGGCGCACCAGGGCGTTGAGGCGGGCCAGCAGCTCGTCCTTCTGGAACGGCTTGACCAGGTAGTCGTCCGCCCCCGCTTCCAGTCCCTCCACCTTGTCCTGCCAGTTGCCGCGGGCGGTCAATACGATGATGGGGAAGGGGATCTGCTGCTCGCGCAGCTGGCGGATGAGCTGCAGACCGTCCATGTCCGGCAGGCCCAGATCGACGATGGCCACGTCGATGGGGTAGTCGGCGGCGTAATGCAGTGCCACCTGGGCGCTCTCGGTGCTGTGCACCTGATTCTGGGCCTCGGTCAGCAGGGTGGTGAGGTGGTGATTGAGCAGCTTGTCGTCTTCGACCAACAAAATTTTCATAAGGTGCGCGATCATGGGGATCCAGGCTGTCAATTAGAGGGCTTATGACGGGGAGAGTCAATCCGGATCCTAACAGCCACGCCTGTATCGGGACTGAATCAGCCCTCCATTATTTACAACCCCATCATTAACCTGTGCGGGTGGACTGCTCCGCCTCATCACCTGTCTGCTGGCGCCACAGCCTGGCATAGAGTCCCTCGCGAGCCAGCAGTTCATGGTGGCTGCCCGACTCCACTATCTGCCCGACTCCACTATCTGCCCCGCCTCCATCACCAGGATGCGGTCCGCCTCGCGCAGGGTATTGAGGCGATGGGCGATGCTGATGAGGGTGCGGCCGCGGCGGATCGCCGCCATGTTGGCCATGATGGCCGCTTCCGACTCATAGTCGAGGGCCGAGGTGGCCTCGTCGAGCAGCAGGATCCTGGGGTTGACCAGCAGGGCGCGGGCCAGGGCGATGCGCTGGCGCTGCCCGCCCGACAGGCGGGCTCCCTTCTCTCCCACCTGTTGCTCAAAGCCCTGGGGCAGCTCGCGAATGAAGGTGAGGGCGCCGGCCAGCTGCGCCGCCTGCTCCAGCTCGGCCTGAGTGGCATCGGGGCGGCAGATGCGGATGTTGTCGGCGATGGTGCCGGAGAAGAGCACGCTCTCCTGCAGCACCACGCTCATGTTGCGGCGCAGGGAGACGGGATCGGCGATGGCGAGATCCATGTTGTCCACCAGCACCTGACCATGCTGGGGCACATAGAGCCGTTGCAGCAAGCGGGTGAGGGTGCTCTTGCCGCAGCCGGACGGACCCGTGATGCCGATGAACTGCCCCGGCTCGATGGCGAAGGAGAGGTTGGCCAGCACCTCGGGGGCATCCGGCTGGTAACGAAAGCGGATGTGGCGAAACTCGATGGCGCCCTGAAGGGCTGGCACGGAGGCGAGCCCGTGGTTGCCATGCTCCGGCGCCTCGTCGAGGATGTCGCCGACCCGGCGCAGGGCGATCAGGGTGTGCTGAAAATCCTGCCACACCTGGGCCAGCCGCAGCACAGGCTGGGTGACGTGACCGGCCAGCATGTTGAAGGCGACCAGCTCCCCCGGGCTCATGCGGCCGTTCAGTACCTCGCCGACTCCAAGCCAGAGCAGCAGGGCGGCAGTGAGTTTTTGCACCAGGTCGATGCCCTGGCCGGCCGCCAGCCCCACCTTCCTGGCCTGAAAACCGCGCCTGAGCTGACGCGCCAGCAGGCGTTGCCACTCCTGATAGAAGCGGCGTTCGGTGGCGGTGGTCTTGATGGTTTCGATGCCGGTGACCGCCTCGGTCAGGAAGCTGGTAGCATCGGCATCCGCCTGATACTCCGCCTCGACCTTCCTGCGCACCAGGGGGCCTATCAGCAACCAGAGCAGGAAGTAGATCAGCAGCGAGCCCAGCACGCAGGCGGTCAGGCGCGGGGCATAGTGAAACATGACCCCGACGAACAGCAGAATGAACAGCAGATCCAGCACCAGCATCAGGGTCGAGCCGGTGAGGAACTGGCGGATCTGTGCCATCTCCTTGACCCGGGCGATGATCTGGCCGGTCTGACGGGTCTTGAAGTAGCCGATGGGCAGGCCGACCAGATGGCGATAGAGCTTGCCGGAGAGCTCGGCATTGACCTGGTTGGCCAGGTGGCCGAACACCTGGCCGCGCAGAAAGCCGTAGAGCGGCTCGGCGCAGGCCAGCGCCACCATGGCCAGAGCCAGCACGTGCAGGCTGCCGAGGCTGCGTCCCACCAGTACCTTGTCGATGATGTTCTCGAACAGCAGCGGGCTGGCGAGGGCGATGAGTTGCAGCAAGATGGCGAAGCAGAATACGTCCCGCAGCTGTTTCTGCTGGCGCAGCACCGCCGGGCTGAACCAGCCCAGCCCGAATTTGACCTCTGCCGGGGTGAGATCCTGCTGGGCCAGCAACAGAAAGTGCCACTGCGCCGCCTCGGCCTGGCTCGGCAGCGGCTGCAGGCTGCTGGTGCCGCTGGCGGGATCAAACAGCTGCCAGCCCTCTGGCGTGATGGCGGTGATGGTGTACCAGCGGCCATCCCGCTTGAGCAAGGCCGGCAGCGGCAGCGCCGCGAGCGGGCAGCCCGGCCCCTGCGACAGGGCGCTGCGCAGGCCAAGGTGGGCGGCGGCTTCCCGCACGGTCAGGTCGGGTGGTGCCAGATCGCAACCCAGGGCGTGGGCCAGCTGCTCGGCATCGGCGGTCAGCATCAGTTGATGGGCCGCGTGGGTGAGGGCGGCGAGGGCGCCATTGGAGATGGGGGCTGGCTCGTTCACGGGGGCCTCGCGGGCCGGCAAAGCGTGTGTCATTGTCATCGCTCCCGCAGCGCCTCGGCCTGATACTCGCGGATCGGGCTCAGCAGATAGTCGATGACCCGGCGCCGGTCGGTCTTGATCTCCGCCACCACCGACATGCCCGGAGTGAGCCTGACGGGCTGGTTGTCGATCAGCATCTCGTCCTGGCTCAGCTTGACCCTGGCGGCAAAGACCAGTCCCAGCTGCTCATCGGCGGTGGCGTCGCGCGACACGCTCATCAGCTCGCCATCTATGGTGCCGTAGCGGGTGTAGGGGAAGGCGTCCACCTTGATGCTCACCGCCTGCCCCTCGTGCACGAAGCCGATGTCCTTGTTGAGGATCTTCACCTCGGCGAGCTGCACCCCCTCGTTGGGCACGATCACCAGCAACTGCTGGGCCGGCTGCACCACGGCGCCCTGGGTGTGGATGGCCAGCTGTTGCACCGTGCCGGCCACGGGGGCACGGATCACCTCCAGGTGCTCTCGCTCGCGCAGCTTGGCGAGCTCCTGCTCGATGGCGGTGAGCTGCAACCTGGCCTGCTGGCGCTTCTCGATCCACTCCCTCTGCTTCTGTGCCTTGAAGCCGGCCAGCCGCTCCTGCAGGCTCTGCTGCTGGGATTGCAGCACCTCGAGCTCCGCCCGCTGCTGGGCGAGCTGGCGCTGGGTCTCCAGCAACTCCTTTTCCTGCTCCAGATACTCCACCCGGGAGATGGCCTGGGACTGGCTCAGGGTCTGACGGGCCTGCAAGCGGGGCCGGATGTTGGCCAGCAGGGTGGTGAGGGAGGCCATGTCGCCTCGTCTGGCGGCCTGGTTGGCCTGGTTGACCCCGAGCTCGGCCTGCAGGTTGTTGAGGGTGCTGTGAAATTCGTGCAGCTCGCTCTGGTAGTTCTCCACCAGCGCCAACTGCTGCTCCGGGGTGAGCCTGACATAGTCCGGATGCTGGTCGGGAGCCTGATCACGGTAGAGCGCCTGGTAGCGGATCAGCGTCTGGTACTGGAAGGCCTGCTGCTGGCGCAAGCGGCTCAGATCCTGGCTGACCCCCAGGGTATTGAGGGTCAGCAGCGGCGCATCGGCGGCCACCACCTGACCGTCTTCCACGTGGATGGTCACCACCCTGGCCTGCTCGTAGGACTGGATCAGCTGGCTGCGGCCAAGCACCAGCAGACGGCCGCTGGCGGTGGCCTGGATGTCGAGCTCGCCCCAGCAGGCCCACAGCAGGGTCAGCAGCACGCCGGCACTGAGGCTCAGCGCCGTGATGCGGGCAAAAGGAGAGGGGGGCGTCTCGGCCAGCGCTAGGTGGGCTGGCAGAAAGCCGTAGTGGGTATCCGCCTGCCGGGGTGGGCGAGGTTGGCGAAAGCGGGCCAGCCAGGTACGCAGATTCATGGGGTCTCCTCGTGCAAGTCCTGCTGCAGCCGCCACAGCCGGGCGTAGTGCTCTCCTCGCGCCAGCAGGCTGGCATGGTCGCCCTGCTCCACTATCTTGCCGCGTTGCAGGACTATGATGCGGTCGCACTGGCGCACGGTGGAGAGACGGTGGGCAATGGTGATGACGGTGCGGCCGCAGGCGATCTGGCGCATGTTGCGCTGGATCAGGGCCTGCGACTCATCGTCGAGGGCGCTGGTGGCCTCGTCGAAGATGAGGATCCTGGGGTCGGCCAGCAGGGTGCGGGCGATGGCGAGGCGCTGGCGCTGGCCGCCGGAGAGCGAGCTGCCCCCCTCCGCCAGCACTGTGTCATAGCCAAGGGGCAGCCGCAGAATGAAGTCGTGGGCGCCGGCCAGGGTGGCGGCCCGGATGATCTGGTCCAGGCTGGCATGGGGCACCGACTGGGCGATGTTGTCCCGTACCGACTTGTTGAACAGGTGGTTCTCCTGCAGCACCACCCCCATCTGCTGGCGCAGGTGGTGGAGGGGAAGCTGGCGGATGGGCTGGCCGTCGATGAAGATCTCGCCCTGCTCGGGCTGATAGAGGCGCAGCAGCAGCCTGGCCAGGGTGCTCTTGCCCGAGCCTGAGCCGCCGACCACCCCGAGCGTTTCACCGGGCGCTATGGTCAGGGAGAGATCATCGATGATGAGGGGGGCGTCCGGCTGATAGCGAAAGCGCACCCGCTCCAGTTGAATGGTGCCGGCACTCACCTGACCCGCGCCGTCACGCTGATGCTCGGGGGGGAGGTTGAGCATGTCACCCAATTTGTCCACCGCGATCCGGGTCTGGATGAACTGGCCCCACAGCTCCACCAGCCGTGACAGGGGCTGGGCCACGTGGCCGGCCATCATGTTGAAGGCGATGAGCTGGCCTATGGTGAGCTGCAGGCTGATCACCTCGCTCGCACCGAGCCAGAGCACGCCGGCGCTCACCAGTTTTTGCAGCCACATGACACCGTGCTGGGAGGCGTTGTTGAGCTGCTGCACCCGGTAACCGGCGGTCACCATCTGGCTGGTCTGCTCATCCCAGCGCCGCACGAAGCGCGGCTCCAGCGCCAGGCTCTTGAGGGTCTCGGCGCCGGCGACCGTCTCGTTCAAGAAGGCGGTGTTGGCGGCGGCGTGGCCGAACTGCTGTTCGACCGCTTGCTGCATGCGCGGGGTGATCCACCAGGCGATCAGCACATAGGCTGGGATGGAGAGCAGGATCACCAGAGTCAGCATGCCGGAGAGGCTGGCCATGACCGCCAGGAAGACGAACATGAACAGCACGTCCACCGTCAGGGTGAACATGGTGCCGGTCAGGAACTCGCGGATGGTGTTGAGCTCCTGCACCCGGGTCACGATGGCGCCCACCTGGCGGCTCTTGAAATAGAGCAGGGGCAGGGCAAACAGGTGCTGCACCATGCGCAGGCCGAGCTGGATGTCGATCCGGTTGGCGGTGTGGGCGTACTGATACTCCCGCAACCCGCGCAGGCAGACCTCCACCAGGGCGGTGATCAGCAGCCCGAACACCAGCACGTCCAGCGTCGACCAGGCCTGATGCACCAGCACCTTGTCCATGACGACCTGAAAAAAGAGCGGGGAGATCAGCGCCAGGAGCTGCAAGACCAGTGAAAAGAGCAGTATCTCCCCCAGCAGCCGCTTTTGCTGCAGGAAGGCGGGAATGAACCAGCGGATGTCAAAGCGGCTCTGTTGCCTGCGCACTTCATAGACACGCCCGTTCCAGCGAGCCAGCAATTCCTGCTGGCCGATGATCTGCGGGTTGCCGACGGCGGGGTCCAGGATCAGGGCCTGTTCCCCCTGGCGCTGGGCCAGCACGAAGGGGGAGCCGCTGTCACTGAGCAGCACCAGGGGGAGCGTCTGTTTGGCGAGTTTGCGGGGAGCAATGTGACGTTGGCGGATCCGGCTGTCGGTCTGCTGCTGCAGCCTATCGACAATAATATCAAAGGGTTCGTCTGGCGTGATATCTATATCTTTAGGGGGACAGCCCAATAATCCGGTAATAATCTTCAAGCATGCCAAAACAGACTCGTCAGGCGCAGTCATAATATACCCCGTTGCCGCGTTTAAACCCCTCCTGTTTATATGGGGCAAGGTGACCTGTTGCAGGCAGGGCGCGCATACTAACGAGCCGATAATTCCCTGTCAAATTTTATATACACTGACAAACTCCATAATAAATTATTGAATCCATATATCCTGACGTGTTCCAAGGAGGTGTGCCTATATTAACCTTAATGAGTTTATTGATATTTATTTTGACGTAATTACTCTATTTTTGAATCATTGTTTAATTGAACCGGTTAATATTTTCAAATATGGTAAATATAGCGAAAAATGAGATGTTAGCGCTATATTGATTTATCTTTGGCGGGATTTTTGTTTTATCTTATATTTATTGATAATGGAATTTATATGACAGAGCAGTTTGTAC
>NZ_NEVB01000225.1:0-23057 GCF_002259925.1 Aeromonas sp. A35_P
AAATTTTAAAATGTGGGCATATTACTCATGATGAAGGTGCGATCCACTTGTTCGCACCTTCCTTAGATTGCTGTCATTGAATATAGCGATTATTCAATATGCAGGCGTGACCGCCCATCATTTAGATTTATCTTGAATACATCATAAATATCGTCGGCGTTCACCCAGCCAATAATAAACATAGCGTCTGACCTTCTGTATCCCGCAATTCAGATGATGCCTTCCGTTATTTCCTCGTCAATGCAGGAGACGGATGGCTGTGCTTTTCAATCAAGATAAGGATGCATGATGAAAGAGTCCCTGTTGGCCGCCACCCTGTTGCTCTGCCCCGCCGCTTTTGCCGCCACCCCGCACTGGGAATACAGCGGCGAGGCCGGCCCTGCAAAATGGGCCAGCCTGACCCCAGAATTTGGCCAGTGCGCGGGTCGCAACCAGTCGCCGGTCAACCTCTCGGGTCTGGTGAAGGCCGAACTGGCCCCGCTGCAGTTCCACTACCTGGCGGGGGGCCACAGCGTCACCAACAACGGTCACACGGTGCAGGTCGACTATGCCCCGGGCAGCACACTGGAGCTCGACGACATGCACTTCACCCTCAAGCAGTTCCACTTCCACGCTCCCAGCGAAAACCTCATCGAGGGCAAATCCTACCCCCTGGAGGGGCACCTGGTGCACGTCAATGACAAGGGGGAGCTGGCGGTGGTGGCGGTGATGTTCGAGCCGGGCAAGGCCAATGGGGCCCTGAGCCAGGTCTGGCAATCCTTGCCAGCCAAGGCGGGCGAGCAGCGCCAGCTCAAGGAGCCGGTCTCGGCAAAGCCACTGCTGCCCGCCAAACGGGACTACTACCGCTTCAGCGGCTCACTGACCACCCCGCCCTGCTCGGAAGGGGTACGCTGGCTGGTGATGAAGCAGCCGGTGCAGGTGAGCCAGTCCCAGATCGACGCCTTCAAGGCGGTGATGCACCACCCCAACAACCGACCCGTGCAGCCCCTCAATGGGCGCCTGGTGCTGCAGTGATAGGGCAGCCTATCTGACAATGAAAAAAGAGGGCCAGTCGGCCCTCTTTTTTCATTCACCACGAGCCGTTACAGGCTGGCGGCGATGCGCGTCCCCAGCGCGGCGTTGTTCAGCACCAGCTGGACATTAACGGCCAGCGAGTCCCTGACTACCTGTTACAGACTGGCGGCGATGCGCGCTCCCAGCGCGGCGTTGTTCAACACCAGCTGGATATTGGCGGCCAGGGAGTTGCCGCCGGTCAGCTCGCACACCCGGGCCAGCAGGAAGGGGGTGGACGCCTTGCCCTTGACCCCCTGCTCGTCCGCCTCTCGCAGTGCCTGGGCGATGGCGGCGTCGATGTCGGCCTTGGGCATGGCAAACTGGGCCGGGATGGGGTTGGCCACCACGGCGCCGCCGGCCAGTCCCAGCTCCCACTTGAGGCGCAGCGCCTCGGCGATGGCTGCCGGGCTCTCGAGGCGGTAATCCACCTTGAAGCCGCTCTCACGGGTGTAGAAGGCGGGCAGCTCCTCGGTCTGGTAACCGATCACCGGCACCCCCTGGGTCTCCAGGTATTCCAGGGTCAGGCCGATGTCGAGGATCGACTTGGCACCGGCGCAGACCACGGCCACCGGGGTCTGGGCAAACTCCTGCAGGTCAGCCGAGATGTCGAAGGTCTCCTGGGCGCCGCGATGCACGCCGCCGATACCGCCGGTGGCGAACACCCGGATCCCGGCCATGGCGGCAATGATCATGGTGGAGGCAACCGTGGTGGCCCCCAGCCCCTTGTTGGCCAGCACGAAGGGAATGTCGCGGCGGCTGCACTTGGTGGCGGCGTGGCCGGCTCGGCCCAGCGCCTCCAGCGCCCCCTCATCCAGACCCACCTTGAGGCGGCCATCTATGATGGCGATGGTGGCCGGCACTGCGCCGTTGTCCCGCACCACCTGCTCCACTTGGCGCGCCGTCTCCACGTTCTGCGGATAGGGCATGCCGTGGGAGATGATGGTGGACTCCAGGGCTACCACAGGCTTGCCGGCGGCAAGGGCTTCGGCGACGACCGGTTGGATATCGAGGTAAGCGTTCAACATGGGTACTCCTCCAGCATGCGTTCAACGGCGGCCTTGGATAGGCCGGAAAAGACGGTATCGGAACAATTGACGGTGAGGGCGGCGCAGCCGAGGGCGAACCGGGCGGTCTCGGCGATGTCCTGCTCCTGCAACCAAGCGTGGGCCAGCCCTGCCATGAAGGCATCGCCGCCGCCGGTCACGTTGACGACCGGGCTGCCGAGCACGGGCAGATGGCCCTGGCACTCCCCGTCGCTATAAAAGATCCCCTGATCGCCGAGGCTCAGGAACAGCCGCTGCACCCCGGCGCGGTGGAACCAGGCCGCCGCCATGGGCCAGGTGTCGGGCCCGGCGATGCGCAAGCCGCACAGCTGCTCCGCCTCGCTGCGATTCGGCTTGAGAGTGTGGATGCGGTGCAGCCAGGGGCGGATCTTCTCCACCTTGGCCACCGAGACGGTGTCGACGAAGATGGTGTGCTCCCCCTGGCGCTCGAACAGCCAGTCCAGGGTGTGGGTGGCGAGGTTGGTGTCGAGCAGCCAGAGCCGCGCCGCGCCGAGAAATCCGCTCAAGGGAGCGAGCCGGGCTGGCGTGAGCTGGTCGATGATCCCCATGTCGTTCACGGCGCAGCTCATCTCGCCGCTGCCATCGTGCAGGCTGAGGTAACATGAGGTGGCCTGACCGTCCAGCACCAGCACCTGGCGCACGTCGACACCGGCACGCTGGCTCACCTCCAGCAGGTGATGGCCGTATTGATCGTTGCCCACCGCGGTCAGCAGCCGGGTATCGGTACCGAGCCTCGCCAGGTTTTCGGCGATATTGCGCCCCACCCCGCCGGCGGAGGTACGCACCCGGCCCGGATTGGAGTCACCGATGCGCAAGTTGTCGTGGCTGCAGCCGCAGATATCCATGTTGGCACCGCCGATCACCACGGCGTAGGGGCCCTCCCGCAGCACGTAGCCGCGCCCCTGCACATAGCCCTGGCGCATCAGGCTGGAGATGTGGCTCGCCAGCGCCGAGCGGCTGATGCCGAGCCTGTCCGCCAGATCCTGCTGGGCAATCATGGGATCCTGGCGCAGCAGGGCGAGGATCTCTTGTTCACGCCCAGTCATAGACAAACATCCAGTTGCAAACGTTTGTCCATTATTGCTGAGAAACGTTTTCCCGCCATCGCCGCGTATGAAAACTGTCGGTTTGCGCACAAAAAATCGACGGATGGCAGCAAGCGACGCTCGGCCATCGAGCGTCACTTTTCCTGCGCCTGACGGCGAGTGCGGCTTATAATGCGCCGCCACCAGAGGAGAACAGGATGAAAGAGTCAGACCACCACCACGAAGTGCAGGTAAAACGAAGCGACGAGACGGCGTACTGCTGCATCGGGTTGGTCAATCCCAAATCGCCGGAGAACGTGGGGGCAGTGATGCGGGCCGCCGGCTGCTATGGGGCGGATGAGGTCTACTACACGGGGACGCGCTTCGAACTGGCGCGCCGTTTCGTCACCGACACCAAGCAGATGGTGGAGCAGATCCCCCTGCTCGGCGTCGACGATCTGATGGCCATGGTGCCGGACGGCTGCACCCCGGTGCTGGTGGATCTCATCGAGGGGGCGACCTCGCTGCCGGACTATGTCCACCCCGAGCGCGCCTTCTACATCTTCGGCCCGGAAGACGGCACCCTGGAACCGGCCCGCTTCAAGGCAGTGAAAGAGGTGATCTACGTGCCGACCCGGGGTTGCATGAATCTGGCGGCCTCAGTCAATGTGATCCTCTACGATCGACTGGCCAAGCAGCTGCGTGCCAAGTAAGCAAGAGGTGATCTACGTGACCATACCCAAGGGCTGCATCAATCTGGCGGCCTCGGTCAATGTGATCCTCTATGACCGGCTGGCCAAGCAGCTGCGTGCCAAGTAAGCAAGAGGTGATCTACGTGACCATACCCAAGGGCTGCATCAATCTGGCAGCCTCGGTCAATGTGATCCTCTACGATAGACTGGCCAAGCATCTAAGACGCTGATGACAAAAGAGAGGCGATCAAGACAGATAGCCCTTACTGCGCCCGAAGCGCCTTAGTTGCCAGGGGCTAGCCGCTGCTCCTGCTCTTCGATAAAACCGCGGTAGTAGTCGTGCAACCGATAGCGTCGGTAGATTTCGGCCAGGGTGCCGTGCCTGACCAGGTTGACCATGCCCTGATCCCAGAGCTGCTGCAGGGTGCGACCCTTCTCGGTGTCGGCAAAGATGGGGTAGGTCGGGATCCAGCGCAGGAAGGTGCGATGCATGTTGGCAGGAATGGAGTCCTCCGAGTAGAGCACCCCGGCAGTCAGGTAGTAACGGTAGCGCTCCTTGGCCAGCAGTTGCAGCGCCATGTCGTGGTTGTCTATCTCGTGCCAGCGCATGGAGACCGGAATGTACTTGTCAAAGGCCCAGCCTCGCAGCCATACCACCCCCTGCCCCTTGAGGCTCGCTTCGCCCAGCCACTGGGGCTGCCACTTCTTGAGCATCAGCACCGTCAGGTCATCGGCCGAAGCGGGATAACGAGGCTGCAGCACGCCGCTCACCTCATCCCGGTAAACCCCCATCGCCATATCTCCCCCCTGCTGGGCGATCACCGCCAGCGCCCGCTTGTAGGGCACGATGCGGGGAATGACCTCGTAGCCGTTGGGCTGGTAGATGGCGCGCACTATGTCCAGATAGATGCCACGCCCATCCCGCTGACAAAAACCCGGCCAGTCATCGCAATAGACATTGAGGGGATCGGCCCGACCGGGCCAGCAGAGCAGCAGCAATACCCATGAAAGCAGCAAACGAACCATGTCTTGACTATTTCTCCGGAGGCGAACGCTGTCACCCATCGAGCCGGCCTATCTGGCAAGGGTGCACAGGCCATATCCCATGATATGAAGATCCGTTGGCAAAGCACCACTTTTTACCGGTTTTGCGAGCGAGTCGAGGGTTATTGCCACCCGAATGGGTATTATTGACAATGAGATTCATTAGTGGCCCAACCATAGGGGAGCCTTCATATGCCATCCATCAAAACCCTGCTCTGCCCGGTCGATTTTTCCCAGATGTCGCAAGCCGTGCTCGACTATGCCGTGTTCATGGCCCAGAGCCATCAAGCCGAACTCAAACTTGTTCACGTGGTGGACCAGCTGCACGGCTTCGACAGCTACAAGATCCTGCACATGACCGCCATCGAGATCACTCACGAGATGGAGCGTCAGGCCAAGAGCCAGATGAAGGAGCTGATCGCCAGCCTGCCCATTCCGGCCACCTTCGAGGTACGCTTCGGCCGCGCCGCCGACGAGATCGTCGTGCAGGCCAAAGAAGAGAAGGCCGATCTGGTGGTGATGGGCAGCCACGGCCGCTCCGGCATCAGCCACCTGCTGGTGGGCAGCGTGGCCGAGTCCGTGGTGCGCCATGCCCCCTGCCCCGTGCTGGTGGTGCGCAAGTAATCCACGCCCGAAACAAGAAGGCCAGCATATGCTGGCCTTCTTTTTTGGCTCTAAGGCAAACCTCAACCGTGGGCGTAGATGACGCTGCCCCCCTTGATGATGTCGATGATGGCCCTGGACTGCTCCTTGGGCAGCGCCGGGCAACCCCAGCTGCGCCCCAGCTTGTCATATTTGAGCAGATGACGGGGGCTCGCATAGTCGGCGCCGTGCACGACGATGGCCCGCTTGCGGGCATTGCTGTTCTGGCCCGGGCTCAGGCCGTCGAGGCGCAGCGAATAGCCGTGCTTGCCCTGATAGGTTTCGGCGGTGCGATAGACCCCGAGCGAACTCTTCATGGAGTTGAACTGGTTGGAAAACTGGCGAGCATCCCGCTCACCCGAATTGCGGCCATGGCTGACCCAGGTGTGATAGAGCAGCTTGTGGCGTTTCACGTCGATGACGAACAAGCGGCGCTGGGTTGAGGGTTTGCTGTAGTCGATGATGGTGAGAATGGGTTTGCGCTTGTGGCGCACGCTCTGGTAACTGTTGAGGGCCTTGCGAAACACCTGTTTGTCGAGCTTGCCGGCCAGCCCCAGCTGGCGATAGAGATCCTGATCCCAGCTGGCGTGGCTGCTGCTGCTGAAACAGAGCGCCCCCAGCAACAGTGGCACGCTCAGCCACAGCGCTCCCCAGCGCTTTATCCAATCTGTCTGCTTCATCCTTGAATCTGCTCCCGTTTTTGTTGCTAGCAAAGTGTGCAAAATATCGCCACACCCTGCTGGATAGTTATATGCAACCCCCTGATAGCGCGCAAGAAAAAAGCAAAAAAATGCCGACCAGGGTCGGCATTTTCACACAGGGCAAAAAGGGGGCTCAGGCGCGGCTCAGATAATCCGCCAATCCCACCCATTTGTAGCTGGTGAGCTCGGTCAGCCCCATGGGGCCACGAGCGTGCAGCATCTGGGTCGATACCGCCACCTCGGCGCCGAGACCAAACTGGCCGCCATCGGTGAAACGGGTGGAGGCGTTGACGTAGACAGCCGCCGAACCGGCGCCGTTGACGAAACGCTCGGCATTGGCCAGATCGTTGGTGAGGATGGCATCGGAGTGACCGGCATTGTGCTCGCGCATATGGGCCAGTGCCTCGTTCACGTCCGCCACCAGCTTGATCCCCAGGGTCAGCGAGAGCCACTCGGTATCGAAGTCTTCCGGGCCGGCGGCACGCAGGCTGTCGGCGCCCGCCAGCATCGGCATGGCCTCCGGCGTGGCCACCAGAGCCACCTTGCGCTCGTTCATTAAGCCAACCAGTTGCGGCAACAGAACCGGCGCCACCTTCTCGTGCACCAGCAGGGTGTCGAGGGCGTTGCAGGCGGAGGGGCGCTGCACCTTGGCATTGTCGATGAGGGGCAAGGCACGGGCCAGATCGGCGCTCTCGTCGACGAAGATGTGGCTGATGCCAAATCCGCCGATGATCACCGGAATGGAGCTGTTCTCCTTGCACATCTTGTGAAGACCCGCGCCACCGCGGGGGATGATCATGTCCACGTAGCGGTCGAGGCGCAGCAGCTCACCCACCAGGGCCCGGTCCGGGTTGTCGATGTACTGCACCGCCGCCTCGGGCAGGCCGGAGGCCGCCAGCGCGCGCTGGATCACCCGCACCAGCTCCAGGTTGGAGTGGAAGGTCTCGCGGCCGCCGCGCAGTATGCTGGCGTTGCCGGTCTTGAGGCAGAGGCTGGCGATGTCGATGGTAACGTTGGGGCGCGCCTCGTAGATGACGCCGATGACCCCGATGGGCACCCGGCGACGGGAGAGACGCAGGCCGTTCTCCAGCACCCGGCTATCCATTTCGGCGCCGACCGGATCATCCAGAGTGATCACCTTGCGCACGTCCGCCACGATACCGGACAGTCGGGCCGGATTGAGCAGCAGCCGATCCAGCATGGCCTCGGAGAGGCCCGCCTCGCGCCCGGCGGCGATGTCTTTCTCGTTGGCGGCCAGGATCTGGTGGCTGCGTGCCTCCAGCTCGTCGGCGATGGCGGCCAGCGCCCGGTTCTTCTGCGCCGTGCTGACGGTGGCCAGCTGATAGGCGGCTTCGCGGGCTGCCTGCCCCATTTTCTCCAGACTCATCTCTCTTCCCTTTGGTTCTTGCGGGGCCGCCTGATGGCGGCGCCTCTCTTATCCTGTGGTGTGCCGCTGCCCATGCTCTGCAGCGGCTGACGCCTCACAGCAGCACCATGTCGTCGCGGTGGATCGCAACGGCGCCGTAGCCGTAGCCCAGCACCTGTTCGATGTTGTCCGAATGGACGCCGCGCAGTTTATCCAGCTCCAGATGATTGTAACGGCAGATGCCGCGCGCCAGCTCGGCCCCCTTGGGATCGAGAATGCGCACCACGTCGCCACGCACGAAATCCCCCTTCACCGCCACTATGCCCTTGGGCAGCAGGCTGGAGCCCTTCTCCTGCATGGCGGCCACGGCCCCCTGATCCACCTGCACTTCGCCGTGAGGGGGGGGCCCTGCCAGGATCCAGCTCTTGCGCCCTTCCAGCGGAGAGGCCAGCGCCGGGAACAGGGTGCCGATACGCTCGCCCCTGGCGAGACGCCCCACCACCTCCGGCATCTGGCCGGTAGCGATCACCACGTTGACCCCGGCGCGGCGCGCCACGTCGGCCGCCTGCAGCTTGGTGGCCATACCGCCGGTGCCGAGCCCGCTGACGCTGTCACCCGCCAGCTTGCGCAGGGTGTCATCTATGGTCTGTACCTCTTCGATGAGCTGGGCATCCGGATTGGTGCGCGGATCGGCGGTAAACAGCCCCTTCTGGTCGGTGAGCAGGATCAGCAGATCCGCATCGGCCAGGATGGCGGCGCGAGCGGAGAGGTTGTCGTTGTCCCCCACCTTGATCTCGGCGGTGGCCACGGCGTCGTTTTCGTTGATGACCGGTATGATGCGGTGATCCAGCAGGGTGCGCAGGGTGTCGCGGGCATTGAGGTAGCGCTCCCTGTCCTCCAGATCGGCACGGGTCAGCAGCATCTGGCCGATGTGCAGCCCATAGAGGTTGAACAGATCCTGCCAGACCCGGATCAGCTGGGTCTGGCCCACCGCCGCCAGCATCTGTTTGTTGGGCAGGGTTGGCGCCAACGGAGGGTGGCCCAGATGCTCACGGCCGGCGGCGATGGCCCCCGAGGTGACCATCACGACCCTGTGGCCGTGACGGTGCAAGGCTGCACACTGTCTGACCAGCTCGACCATGTGGGCACGATTGAGCTGGGAAGATCCCCCGGTGAGCACGCTGGTGCCCAGTTTGACGACTATGGTTCTGTTTTCCATGGGAGCAAAAAGGCTGAAATGTAAGGAATCCCTTTATACCCACGGCCCTGTTGCCCTGCAAGGCAATTAACGCCGCCCGGCAGGCGGGAAATCGGGATGGCCGGCAGCGCGGCAAAGAAATGCCCCGCCAGCCGATGGGTGGCTGGCGGGGCGGCGGGTCATCAGGCGGCAGTGACGGTCAGCTCGTTGGTGACCTGCTCGGCGGGAGCGAGCTGGCAACCAAGCTGGTGCAGCTTGTCGCTGATGAGCTTGTAGAAGTGGTTGAGGGTGCGTTCGACTTCCACCTGATGCTTCTTGGGCAACGGCTTGTCGAGCCACTCCCCCTCCGCATTGTAGAAGCCGACCTGATAGTGGTAGCTGAAGCTGTGATCGTCTTGCTCCAGCACCAGCCACCAGCCCCAGAACTCCCGTTTGTCCGGTGCCGGCTTGGCACTGACACAGACGGAAAGGCAGTCGAAACGGTAACGCCCCTCTTCACACAGGTCCTCACGTAAATAGGGGCCAATCGCGGCAAACTGCCTCAGCAGTCGCTTGTAGGTCACTCTTTCTGACATGTTAACCTCCCTGTTGAACAAGCCACGTCACCCTGATGATGACGATAAATTTTAGCGCTATATCATGTACATAAGTGCTTCTTGAGCCAGTCGACCATCTCTTTCAACGCCTCGTCGTACACCTCCAGCAAGGGTTGTTTGTCGAACACCACCGCCTTGCCGTTCCGGCTGGCGGAGGCCAATGCCCGTACATCCTGCTCGGGACAAATGAAATCTCGCTTGTGTCCAATACTCAATATCGGCACAGATGTGCGAGTCCCCAGCAATCCTTGCGTCTTGAGTGAAAATACCTGGCACTTGGTGCGCAGCGACTCCCACTCGGCCGCATCGGCGCCGAGGCGGTTGGCCAGCCCGTCCCGCATCATGCGGGGGCAGCGGGCGAACATTTCATGATTGGTAAACACCTGATTGACGCCGGCGCCGATGCAGACCACGGTCCGCAGCTTGAACGGCTCGATGAAGGCGAGGCGCGCCGCCACATTGCCCGCCAGACGGAATCCCACCATGGCGATGCGCTGGTGATCGACCCAGGCCACCTCGGAGAGATGATTCAAGACCGCCTGATGGAGCCGGCTGGTGTCCTGCACCAGCGGCCAGTGCTCGGCATAACCGATGCCCGGCATGTCCAGCGACAGCATGCCGATGCCGTTGGGCTCCAGGCACTTGAGATAGAGGTTGAGGAAGTCGACCTGCAACGAGTCGATGCCGCCGCTGACAATGACCAGGGGTACCGGCTTGTCGGTGGTCGGCAAATGCAGGTAGCCCTGAATGTGTTTGCCGCGAAATGGTACCTGGATCTCCTTGAGCGGCACCTTGAACAGGCGGCCCGCCTCGCGGTAGGCCATGTTGCCGAGCAACTGGGCCTGATCCGCCAGCTCGTCATTCTTCAGATGGGGATAACTGGCAATGGAGTAGTAACGTACCGCCTTGAGCAGGCTTTTCAGGGCTGCGCCCCGCTCGCCCTGCGCCACCAGCTCGCGACCCCGGTTGAAGTAGCGGCCGGCCAGCTGGCTCCACTCATAGACCCAGTTGCCGGACACATAACCCTTGATGGTGTCGAGGAAGCGCTCGTGGGTACGCTCGCCCTCGCCCATGGCGATGCGGGCCAGAGTCTGCTCCACCTCGACCGGATCCGCCCCCTGCCAGGCCCAGGTCGGCCGGCGCAGCAGACGATACCAGCGCGTTGACATGGAACCGTCGATGAAGCTCTCGTCCACATTGTGATCCTGCTCCTCCACCGGGCTGGAGTTGGAGACTTCGGAGGTCTCCAGCACCTTCTTGACCCGGGTAAAGAGCTGTTCGGTCAGGTTGAGGTCGTCGTTCAAGTCCAAAGCTGTTACTCATTTCTGTCATGCAATGGCTCCATCTTAACCACTTTTGCCGCCGGGCAGCCAGTTGCACCACAAAAAAACAGGGCCCCATACAGGGGCCCTTTGCAGCAGCTTTGCGGCTTACTCTTCGTCGCAGATGGGGGTGGCGAACTCCAGCGCCATGTCCCACGGCTGTTCGATCCAGGTGTCCTGCGGGATGGCCACTTCGAAATCATCCAGCAGCGGCTCGCCCATGGGCTTGGCGAAGATGGCGATGAATTTGGCCTTGGGGTAGAGCTCGCGGATCACCTTGGCAGTGGTGCCCGTGTCCACCAGATCTTCCACCACCAGCCAGCCTTCGCCGTCACCCGCGGTGCTGGCGGCCTTCACCACCACCAGATCGCGCTGGTTGTTGTGGTCGTAGCTGGAGATGCAGAGGGTTTCGACGTTGCGGATGCCAAGTTCACGGGCCATCAGCGCCGCCGGAACCAGGCCACCACGGCTGACCGCGATGATCCCTTTCCACTGGCTGACAGGCAGTTGACGACGGGCCAGACGGCGCGCTTCACGTTGCAGGTTGTCCCACGACACATAAAATTTTTTAGGCATAGTAAATAACTCAATAGCTTACAGTTAAAACAAAGGGTTAGTGCGCAACGCTGCGCGGTAAAGTGCAATGCTTACGGAACTCTGCCGCCATTTCGCCGCCATTTTTTACCTATGAAAATGGGTTAGTCAGGGGGTTAAGTCTGACTGCGTCATCGAGGTGTTCGGGGGCAAAATGGGCGTATCTCATGGTCATCGTAATGGAGCTGTGACCGAGGATGCGCTGTAGGACGAGGATGTTACCACCATTCATCATGAAATGGCTGGCAAACGTATGCCTCAGCACATGAGAAAGTTGACCCGTTGGCAAGGTAACGCCTGATTTTTCAGCAGCATATTCAAATGCGTCATAGCATGGCGGGAACAATTTCCCATCGGCCCGCGCCTGCTTGGGGATCTGCTCATATAACTCGGGCGAGATAGGGACTGACCGATTCCGCTTGCTCTTGGTCTGGGTGAACGTCAGCCGGTATTTGCTCACCTGGGCGCGTGTTAGCCCTTGAACCTCTGACCATCGGGCCCCGGTCGATAGGCAGAGCTTTACCACCATGGTCAGCTCCGGCACGCGAGAGTTGGCGCACGACTTGAGTAACAGGTCGATTTCACTCTTGGTGAGATAAGACATCTCACTTTCTTGTGTCTTGAACAGCCGTAACCCGACCAGCGGATGGGGATATGGCCACTCTTCCAGCCGGATCAGCTCGCCAAAGACGGCGTGGAGCAAACGCTGCTCGTTGTTGATCGTCACCACCCCCGCGGCTCTATCCCAGCACCGACCAGGGAAGATGATCTGTCCACTCAAGCGCCCTTCACGATATGCCGCGAAATGGTTCTTGCTGAACTCCACCGCCAGCGGGTTCCCCATGGCCTCGGTCATCAAGGTAAGTTTGCGATGAACCTGTGTGGCTGCGGCCAACGTCTGCCCATGCAGGCGATACCACTGCTCAATGACGTCTGACAGATGGCGCTTATCTTCCGCGACCTTGTTGGTCGTCAGCCAAGGGTTGCTGTTGCTCTCTTCAAGCAACCACTTCTCCCAGACCTGCGCTTCGCCCTTGGTGGCGAACCGCTTGCGCTTGCGAGGGCCATCACGGCCTTGGGGATAGACTTCGGCAAGCCAGAGCCGCGGCTTGCCGTCGTCAAGTTTGCGAACGGTCATTATTTATTTATGGTTACAAGCAGGCTGTTTTCAGCCACAGACACATTGACTGGCAGGCCATTAATCACCGTTTTGCCGGTCTTTACTTCACCAGATAAAGCGCCATCAATCAGTTTTCCATCAGTGCCGGTGATCACAGCCGCCAGCTTGCTGACGATGTTTTTTGCCATGTCGTTCTTTTCTTTGAACTCAGATTCAGGAAATGTTCTAAGAGACAGATTGATACGGTCAGGTGATGTTCTGAACTCTATTGATGCATCAGGACTTTCTTGCATGTAAAAACCATGACCATCTTCAAGTTCATACTTCCTGACTGGATTAAGACCGGACGCATTAAGAATGCTAGGTTCATCAAGAATTGGAGCAGTGACGATAACTTCGATTTTATTCGTTGGTGTTTTATCTGATGAATCGCAGCCAAACAAAAAAACAGCAACTGAGAACGAGATTAAAAAACATTTGAGAGTTTGCATATGCAGCATCCTTTAATGCCAAGGTTAACGTGACTCGCTATAAGACTCAGGAAGTTCACCGGTTTCAACAAGTAGCCTGATTTGCTCATCGCGTACCAATGGCACCCCGAGCTCATTGGCTTTCTTCATCTTCGACCAGCCAGCATTGTCACCACAGCATAGAAAATCGAGCGAGGCAGATACGCCGGTGGCCACCTTCATTCCTGCGCTTTCGGCCAGTTCGGTTAACCCGGCTTTATCGGCCTTGCTGAATCCGGTGAAACACACCTTGAACGAATAATCATCGATCGGCTTATCCAGCTTGGGGCCGCGATAACTGGGGTCAGACTTGATTTGCTGAATCCGGTCTGCATACAGGTTGCTGACCTGTTCGAAGGCTGCGGCCGCTTCCTCTTGAGTCGCGAATACGTCCAGCACTCTATCGGTACGCAAAGAGACAAAAGTAGGTAGCTCAAATGACATGGCAACGCCATCATCATCGGTCGCAATCGTCATCTGCATGCCATACACCAGTTGGCGATCTGGATCAGTGTGATAAGCCGCTACCCTCTTGGCTGAAATAACGCCTTTGTTACTCATGTAGAGGAGGTTGAATACTGGCAACTCAGTGCCCTGATAGATAATTGACTCGGCAGAATACAGATCAAACACGGTTAGCCTCCTGCTATATCAGAATTTTTTCCCAGCCCACGCCACGCGGCCGACGATATGCACGTCGGGGCGTTGATCCTTGGTGACCACCTGGGTTTCATAGCCAGGATTGTCGGAAATGATCTTGAACCCGCCGAACGGGTCAAATTGCAACCTCTTCACCAGCAGGCTGTCGCCGATGCGCAGCACATAGAGGCCATCGCGCAAGGCATCGCCGTTGCACAGATTCACCAAGATGATGTCGTTATTGCTGATGGTGGGCTCCATGCTGTCGCCCTTGGCGCGGATAACCGCAAGCCGTTCCGGTGCCAGCCCCTCTTTCTTGAGCCAGTCCGTGCGAAACGCCATGGGGTCGGTTTTCAGCTCGTCGGAGACGGTAGCCCCGAACCCGGCCGAGGCGAACACCTGGTAGCAGTCGACCAGGGTGTAGTCCTGCATTTTGATGTTGTAGGTAGCGATAGGCTCTTCAAACCCGTGGGTATTATCACTGTGCCCTGCGCGAGCATAGACGGGGACTTCGGGGATCTCTGACACTTGCTCTGGCTGCTCACCCAAACCGAGGCAGAGCCACAGAAACAACCTAGGCTCGTGGCCACAAATTTGGGATACCAAGCCCACGGACGGCATTGTTTCACCGGTAAGGTACTTACGGATCACCGCATCGCTGACACCTACTCGTCGGCCAAAAGAGCTGTAGCTCTCTCTTCCGACCAGAATTTGGAGCCTCTTCGCAAAGGCTTTCATATCAAAGGTCGTACCGTTCAAGATTTCCATGCCATTAGAACCCTAGATAGAAATTTGTAATTTCAGGTTGCGCAGTATCGCGCTGGCGTATGTTCTCGAACTCTAGATCGAACATTCGAACTGTAGCTGTGAGAGGCGAGTCGAAGTTCAATTACCTACGAGAAGACACGCATAGGGGCGCAGTATGACGCAACGTGACACCGAAAAACAGCCTTTAGGGGCGCAAGCTGCACCGGTAGGTGACGCCGTTCAACCGCAAGTTGACCCGCTGGCAGAAGTGCTGCGCCAGCTGGAAACCATCAAACAAGGCCTGGCGCTTTCTATGCTGCCGGCCATCCCGCTCGATGCCTTCCTGACCATGCTGCGTGACGAACTCAAGTTCGATCTGCCCCTGCGCACCGCGCAAGACATGATCAGCGATGGCCGCTTGCCCATCGTTCCCAAGCTGCGTCCTGGTGATAAGCCGTGGGTCAACCTGCAGCGCTGGCGCGAAATGACCAAGGAGCCTGAGCACTACTTTAAGTTCGTTCATGAAAACTCCCGTCGTCGTGTGGCCAAGGATTCGACCAGCAAGTCGCGCCAACGCGCTGCTGCTTGACCTAACGGTAGCGATTGAGCACAGGGGGATAAAGTGTCAAACCAGCGCACTCACTCACACAGCCACTTTGCTGCAGCCTGCGATCTGTTCAAACAGGCGCACAACATCAGCCAGCTGGCAGAAGCCATCGGCATGACCAGCCATGTGCTTCACAACAAATTCAATCCGGCGTGTGAGCGGCACAACCTGACCGCCCAAGACTTGATCGCCCTCTACCACGCCACCGGCGACGACACCCTGTTTGATGGCCTGCTGTTTGACTGCGGCCTGACTGCCGTTCGCCTGCCGGGGGCGGCCAAGGTTGCGCCAGAGGCCCGCGCCCAGCAGGCGCTCAACGCCAGCGCCCAGATCCTGGGCGTCACCGCCCAAGCCACCACCATTCTCGCCGGTGACCGCGTCACCAAGAACAACCGAAACACCGTCGTCACCGGCATCTGGGCTGGCATCGAGCACCTTGTGCTGCTGGCAACCGAAGTCGAAGACCGCTTTCACGCCGTCCCTGGTCTTGCGTGTGCTGCCGACATGGCCCGCGCAGCCCTCGGCGCATAGGAGACCAAGACCATGAGATTGATTTGCCCCCACTGCGGTTACCATTCAACCACTCGTTCATCCACCAAGATGAGCCCGCTGACAGGTCATGCCTTTTATGCCTGTAGCAATGTCGACTGCGGCCACACCTTTAAGGCCGCGTTTGAAATCATCGGCACCATCAGCCCCTCCGCCATGCCCAATCCGGCCATCGTGCTGCCGACCTGCAAGGGCGTGGGCAAAAACCACAAAACCATGTCGAAGAGCATCCCGCTCAAGGAGCCAGCATGAAACTTCGCGCCGAGCAGCCGGACCTGATCCCGCTGCCGTTTTTGTTGTTAACCCGCGCTACCGTCGTCACTGACAACGACGAACCGGTGATGCGCAACACCACCCGCACTGATGGCAGCTATCTGGAAGACCAGCGCGGCCGCCGTGGTGCGCTGCGCTTCAAGCCAGCATGCCAGCCGCGCTGCCACTGGCTGGTCAGGCTGCTGCAGGCATAACCGGAGGGCCACCCCATGAACACCGCCAAGGTTTTCGAGCTCGTTCAACAGCCCAGCGCCAAAGACAAAGCGCTGGCAGAGATGCGCGGCCTGTTTGGCCGCAATGGGGCGGCCAGCCGCTGGTCACGCCTGCCAACCAGAGCCCGTTCGGTCATCTGTTATGCGGCCGGTATATCAACCACCGCCGCCGGGCAGGAGCTGGACCAGTTCGACTTTGAACAGCAAGAGGCGATTCGCCTCGCACTGGGCGAGCTGCTGGGCACTCTGCGGGAATTCGACGGGTCAGTGCTGCACCGCCGCGAATGGCACCGCACCACCCGCCGCATTGAAGGGCCAAGCCGTAGCGAGCTGGAACAGGCAGAACACGAAGACAAGCGCCGGGCCGAGCTCAACGAGCAGGCCAGCATTTTGGAAAGCCGCAGAGCGGTGATGAAGAAGGTGGCCGGAAACGGCCAATAAAAAACCCCGCGTTAACGGTGCGCCAACACCAGCGGGGTTTCAATTCAATACATGAGAGGTATTGCATGAACAATAGTACAGCAGAACAGGCGATCCGCAAAGTTGCGAACAGCCTGATAAACACCCACCGCCCCCAGCTGGGGGCATGCCACAGCGTGGCGGTCGAATCCAGCCTTGAAGCCCTGGCCGAACTGGCCGACGAACTGAGCCTGCTCGACATCTACGCCGAGCTGACCAAACGCCTCGAAATCCTGCGCGGTGGCCAACGGCCCCACATCATCGGCGTGGATATGGCCAGCGGCCCAGATAGCACCGCTGTATTCCAGCCGCCCTTTGCCCATGAGTTGAAAGGGGGTGCCCAGTGACTGACGACCTGTTCGAACTCGAAGCCCCGCAAGATGCGCTGGGTACCACAGAGGCGGGCCCCGCCCACATGCAACCATCGGCACCAGTCAGCCAGCTGACCAAGCACTGGGAAGCTGCCAAGGCGGAGTTCGAAAGAACAAGCGAATGCCCGCGCACTGAGGTAGACGAGCTGCTGGCTCTGGGCTCCATTCGCGCCGTGTACTGGCTGGCCGTCGGCAGTGCCGAGCTGGCCCTGGCTAACGAGATCGCCGAGTGGTGGGCAGACTGCGAACCACTCCACGGACTGGGGGAAACCATCAAATGAGCAACCAATCCGTCATCGACCAGTGGGTCACCAAAATGCTGTCCGCCGAGGCCAGCCTGCACGGTCTGCAACTCGACCTGCTGGACCTGCGCAAAGATGGCCCCCATGGCCAGCGCACTCCGGCCAGAACCCATCTGACCTTGTGCCGCCAAGCCCGCACTGCCGCCCGCGTGGCTTCACGCAAAATCCAGTCCCTCTATACCGGAGGCGCCATCTAATGACCCATCAAAAAACAGCCGGGCATGCCCCGGCTTTGGGCGTCGTGCGCCCTGCAAACCCCAATCCCGTCACCCTGGAACCCTGCACCAAGTGCCATCAGATGGCCGTTTGCATGCCGGTGGCAGGCCGCCACGGTCGCCGATCCTACCCCTATTGTGTCGAACGCTGCTGGCCGCTGGCCCGCGCCGCCAGTGAAACCGTGGTGAAGGCCGCCCCTGCTGCCCGCCCCTCGATGTTGTGCAGCTGCTGCGGCGATTTCAGCCATGTGCGCCCGGTCATCCTGTCCGGCAACCGCATGACCAGCCTGTTTTTCTGCGAAACCACCTGCTGGTCTGATCGGCTGGCCACCCTCGACATGGTACCGACCTGCACCCAGTGCGGCCGCTACCTGCAACCGAACGAATACACAGCTGAAAAATGCGGGGTGTGCAAGTGAAACAACAGAACCAACCCAAGACCTGCGCCAACTGCCTGCACCAAGCAACAAACCAGCGTGGCGAGTCAGTGTGTACCCGCCTCTGGGTTCGTCACCACACGGATCATTCGACCGGCATCACCACGGCCAGCCTTACCCTGTGCCAGACCACCTACAACGAGCGCGCCAGCTGGGCCCCTTGGGCTTGCGGCAAGAAAGGCCGCCACTTTGAAGCGAAAGAGGTGGCAGCATGATGGAGCCCATCAACAACCTGCAGGGCATCCAGCTACCCCAGCACTACCTGGTCAGCCACCATGCCATCAATATGGCAGGCGCTGCCGAGCAGCTGGCCCGCGTCGAGTGGCACGTTGCCAAGCCGCTGGCCAAGACCTACCTGCACCGCTACCCCGCCAACCCGAAAACCGCCAATGTCTGGCTGCGCCGCATCGTTGACGTGTGCGAAGCTGCGGCGGCCCGCTTCCCGATCCCGGTGGTCGACCTGCGCAACGACATGCGCCGCGAGCTGGTCGCCGCCGAGTGGGCCCGCCGCTGCCAGCAACTGCTGAACAGCGGAGCCAACGAGCGCACCGCCACCGAGCTGCTGGCTGACCTTGGCTCTCAGGCACAGGCATGGCACTTCTGCCCCACCTTGCCGGTTCACCCCCGCACCCGCGCCGAACGCCTGCTGGAAAGGCCGCTGACCGACGCAGAGCGGGCCAATCTGGCCCCTGCCGTAGACAAGTTCGAGGGCGATGCCGCCAGCCTGCTGGTTCGCCTGCTCGATGAGTCCTGGTGGCTGCGCAAGATTAATCGCGCCTGGGCCATCTATTGCGAGCTGATCGCCATCCTCACCGGCCAGGTGCGCAAGGGGGTCAGCCCCTACGCCAGCGCCCACGCAGTGCGCGAGTTCACCCAGCGCAAGGCGGCCCAGCGGGCTTGGATGGAGAGCATGAGCGCCGTCAACGAGGAGCTGGGGCAAGAAATCGATCTGACTGACGCCATCATGGCATCCGTGGCCAACCCCGAGATCCGCCGTCATGAGCTGATGGTGCGGATGCGCGGCTTTGAGGATATGGCACAGGAACAGGGCAAGCTGGGCCTGTTCCTGACCCTGACCGCCCCATCCAGCTATCACGCCTGGCGGGTGGGCAAACAAGACAAGAACAAGACTTACCAGAACGAAGACTTCAACAACGCGACCCCGACCGAGACAAACCGCCTGCTGTGCAAACAGTTTTCCCGCTTTCGTGCCGCGCTGGCACGGCAAGGGATCATGGCCTTCGGCTTTCGGGTGGTGGAGCCGCACCACGACGGCACCCCGCACTGGCACTGCCTGCTGTTCATCAACCCGGAGCACAAGCACGACTTTCTGACCCTGCTGGCTTTTCACTTCACTGCCGCCGAGCGGGCCGAACTGAACATGCCGAACGGCAACATGCTCGACCAACTGGCTCAGTCGCGCATCCGTAATAAGTGGCCCCGCATCAAATGGCTGCTCGATGTGAATGACAAGACTGTGGTCAAAGCCATCAACCCCAGGGTGAACTGGAAAGAGATAGACCCAACCAAGGGCAGCGCCACCGGCTATATCGCCAAATACATCGCCAAAAACATCGACGGCCACAAGGTGGGGATGGATTACGAGGCCGAGGCCCCCGTAGACCACACCACCATCGCCGTGGCTGCCTGGGCCAGCTGCTGGCGCATTCACCAGTTTCAACAGATCGGCGGCCCGGCTGTGGGCGTGTGGCGCGAGCTGCGCCGCTTGGGTGACGACGTGATCGAATGGGACTGTGTGCTGGAAGCTGCCCGCCACGCGGCACGAAACGCCCGCTGGGGAGACTTTATCAATGCCATGGGCGGCATTGATGCCCCTCGCAAAGAGCACCTGATCCGCCTATCCAAACGCATGGACGAAGCCGCCAACAAATACGGCGAGGACGTGATCAAGCTGCTGGGGGTGATCTCTGACGTGGGTCAGACCACCGCCACCACCCGCACAGAAGGCTGGCAGATAGTGCGCAAGGGGGCAGCGGTGCAGGGTTTGGGCGAGCAGCGCGAGCATGCAGTGGGCGAGCGCAGCGAGTTGCCTTTGAGCAGCGGCAGCTGCGCCCCTTGGAGTTCTTTCAATAACTGTACGGAAGGATCCAAATCAGGGGTTAAAGGATCCACTCTGGCTAAAGAGTTGAGCCGAATGGGTCTTGATACAGGCAACGCCGCCCTGCTGCAACACGGCAGCATCATCAATGCCGGTGGCCAGTACGTGCGCCTGGTCAGCGATCGGCTGATTGTGACCCGTCACTGGCCTGGTGCTGGCGATGCGGTCGCCAATCAGCTGACCGCCGAGGTCGAGGCAGAACAGGCCAGCAAGCGGGCCGCCAGCAGCGAACAGCTGAAACAGCAGGCCCGCGAGCTGGTGCACTCCGGCGGCAGCGTGACCGAGTGGCTGGCAGCCCTGCCGCTGGCCAAGGCCGAAGAGGCGATCGCCATCTTCACCCGCCTGCTGGATGACGAAGAGGACCGGGCCAGTTACCAACCCACCGAACAGGAGCAGGCCCGCGTCAACTGGCTGAAAGCAGACAACAAGCGCCATGAAGCAGAAATCGCAGCGGCCCGTCAGCGCAGGGGCCTTTAACTAAGGAGGTTTGTATGAAGAAGAAGCCAGCCTACATGCTCTGGACAGGCACCATTGTGTGCAAAACCACAGGAAAAAAGCTGTGGATTGCCGAAGGCTGCCACTACGACAAGGCCAACCCTGGGGCCCGCGAATGGCTTAACCCCACCTTCAATCCAGACGAATACGAATTTCCAAAGCCAGAGGAACCAAGAGAAACATGGTCGCCTTATGCAGAGGGGGAATAACGTGCAAGACATCATCCCCCGCCCCGACCTTGAGCGCCTGCTGCCGCTCTGCCAGCAGCTTTGGCCAACCATCAAGCAGCACCCGCCGGGATCGGCGGGTCGTGCCGCCATCACCAGCACGCTCGATAGCATGCCGGCCGCTGACCGTCATATCTGCGATCTGCTGCTCGACCGCATGGAGCGGGTCATCCAGTTCGAGGATACCTGGTTCCCGTTCTACCAGGGCGAGCTGGACACCATCACCCCACCCAAGAAGGCAAAGCGGGTGCTACCTGCTGGCCAGACGGCAAAGCAGGTCTGGAAGGACACCCGGGCGAGACAGGGTGCATATGCCAAAGGGGGACGCCAATGAAAAAGCCGAAGGATGCGAAGGCCAGAAAGGAGGCCCAACGCAAACGCCAGGCTGCACTTGGCATCAAGCGGGTGGAGGTGGCGCTCTCCACCCGCGAGCGCGAGCAGCTGGAAACCCTGCGCCGGGCCAGAGCCGGATCCGGTGAACCCTACAGCGCCGACGAGTACTTCAGCACTCTGCTGCGCCGTGACTGGGAACGCTGGCAGCAGCAACAAGCGGAGCTGGCCGCCAAAGCCTGCCAGCACTGCGGCAACCCGCTCCCAGGCGGTTGCGCTGGCGCCTTCAAGGGAGAGGCAGCCTGCTGGCGCACCAGCGGGGACAAAACGTTGGCATTGTGACCGGTCACACAAGGCTGATACAGACAGTAATGAGCCGGATGACCAATTATGACAACCAGATGTAAGCTTCTTCAAACGAGGCTTTTAAAGGGGTACTCAAGATGGAACGTCTGAAAGATCTGCTGCTATCGCTGATGATGAAACCTGTGGTATGGCGGTTTCTGGGTGCCGGACTGACGGGGCTCTCTCTGCTTGCGATGGCACTGGGGGCCCGTTCACTGGTAGTGGATCGCCAGCTTGCCAGGGTGTCTAGCCAAATCCAGGCGCTCGCAGATGGCAGAGCGCCACTGCCCACGCCGCCAGGTATGTTTGCACAATGGCCCATCCTTCAAGCCATGCTCCCTGAAACCACAATTGGTTTCATCGCTTGGCTTTGCATTCTGATGGCAGGAGCCCAGCTCATCAGCTTAAGCAAAGACATCGGGCGTATGTACTAAGACAAAGTGAGACAAATAGAGTTTACAAGCAACAATTTGTTGCTACAATTCAATCCTAGATAGGCTACCAATGTTGGGGCATATCAACGAATCCGCCAGAAACAGCCGGAGATTGAGCAGGAGTTCAAACCACATGGCACAAACAGTACGCTTAGACGATGACTTCATCGCCGACGTGAAGATCCACGCGTCTGCCGCACATCGCTCTTTGCCGAAGCAGATTGAGTACTGGTCCAAAATCGGCCGTATGGTCGAGGACAACCCGGACCTGCCTTTCAGCTTTATCAAAGACGTGATGCTCGCCGCAGAGCAAGTCAAAGAAGGGCAAGTAACCCGCTATGTCAGAAGAACAAAACGAGATTGAGGTTTTTGAGTCGAACCTGTTCACCAAGCAGATCAAAAAGCTCTCTGAGAAAGACCTGAAAGTAGTGGAAGACGAGATCGACCGGGTCATTGATGACCCCGAGATCGGCGAACAGAAGAAGGGGGACTTGTCCTACCTGCGGGTGCACAAGTTCAAGCTCAAGGGGCAGCTGGTGCTGCTGGGCTACGCCTGGAAAGACGCAGAACTGCAGCTCTACCTGCTGAGCGTCGGCCCCCATGAGAACTTCTATGACGCCCTCAAAGAGCGTCGCAAGGCCGATTTGAAACTGATCGGCTGACCCTGAATGGGCCCTCTCGGGCCCATTTCTTTTTCCAGTGATCTCACTCGGGTCTCCTGCTATGCTGCCATTGATTTTTCATGTTAATCAAGCGTATACACTTGGAGATTTACACCAATGAGTTTAGACACTTACGAAATGCTGCGTGCAGTTGCTGCCGAGATCCGTTCCAGTTCCAGCTCAGGCAAGGATGCATTGGAGAGGGCTCACAAAGGCGCCATGTTTTTGTTGCATGAAGTGCATGAGAGCAAAGATATTGTCTACGGCGACAAGGCCACCATTGCCAACGCACTGCGCCAGTACGCAGATACGCTGGATAAAAAAGTAAAGTAAGACTAACCCCCTAGTATTGCGGTGAATTGGGCAAGGGGTTCCTGCGGGAACACCGATTATCTTGGACTCTCGGTCTGCTGACCGAGTGCGCGGCAAGCCTCGGCCTTCAGGCCGGGGAAGGATAGCGCGGACGCCGTAGGCGTCCTTTGCGGCGGTCAGTGTGGCGTCTGCTGCTGCTCAATGTACTGGCGGATGATCTCGATAGGCGCACCGCCACAGCTTCCAGCGAAGTAGGACGGCGACCACAGCGCACCGCCCCACAGTTTCTTGCGGATGCTCGGGTAGTTCTTCTTGCGGATCATGCGGCTGGAGACGCCTTTCAGGCTGTTCACCAGCGCCGACACGGCGACTTTCGGCGGATAGTTCACCAGCAGG
>NZ_NEVB01000226.1:0-1494 GCF_002259925.1 Aeromonas sp. A35_P
TTGCATTGCAGCACGCGTGGCCGACTTTTCAGGTGACAACAGGTCTTGTTGGCACATTCAGGGCAGACAAAGCCGTGAGGAAAACGCCAAGTGAACAACGCGTTTTCGCACTGAGCTTCAGTGCCATAGTCCTTGAGAAGCTCAAACAGGCTGTAGCCTTTCTGGAATTGGACTTTGCTTTTGGCCATGATCTCGCTCCTCGATAACTGTGCATAAGATCAGTATAGTTCGGGGTGACTGCTAATCATGGGTAATCAGGAAAAGTTATTTAAATTTTCCATGTTCGATCATCAGACTTGCATTTACCGGATCGGACGGATGAAAACCCGTTCGCTGTGAGCGTCCACTAACTCCATCGACAACACCCACAATTTATCCACAGCAATTGCCTTATCCACAGATTGCAAAGCCGGGCAGACCTCACTATCTTGTAGCTCGAATTCAAAATAACACTATATCTTGTGATTCATCGCACAATAGGTACCCACCTCCATCGCCCTGCCCGGGCCGGAGGCCAACGCCGTGCGATGGTTTTTCGGGAATCAACTAAAGGTCATCAGCCAATGAACTTGTTTGTGACGAAGCGTAACGGCCACAAAGAACCCATCGATCTGGATAAAATTCACCGCGTGCTGGACTGGGCCGCCGAGGGTCTCGACAACGTGTCGGTCTCCCAGGTGGAACTCAAGTCCCACATCCAGTTCTATGACGGCATCCGTACCGCCGATATCCACGAAACCGTCATCAAGGCCGCTGCTGATCTGATCTCCGAGCAAAGCCCGGACTACCAGTACATGGCCGCCCGTCTGGCCATCTTCCACCTGCGCAAGAAGGCCTACGGCCAGTTCGAGCCGCCCCACCTCTACCAGCATGTCGCCAAGCTGGTGGACATGGGCAAGTACGACAAACACCTGCTGGAAGACTACAGCCAGGCCGAGTTCGAGGAGCTGAACGCCCACCTCGACCACTGGCGCGACATGGACTTCTCCTACGCCGCGGTCAAGCAGCTGGAAGGCAAGTACCTGGTCCAGAACCGCGTCACCGGCGAAATTTACGAGAGCCCGCAGTTCCTCTACATCCTGGTAGCGGCCTGCCTCTTCTCCAAGTATCCGAAAGATACCCGTCTGGACTACATCAAGCGCTTCTATGATGCGGTCTCGACCTTCAAGATCTCGCTGCCGACCCCGATCATGAGCGGCGTGCGCACCCCGACCCGTCAGTTCAGCTCCTGCGTGCTGATCGAGTGCGACGACAGCCTAGATTCCATCAATGCCACCGCCAGCGCCATCGTGCGTTACGTTTCCCAGCGCGCCGGCATCGGCATCAACGCCGGTCGCATCCGTGGTCTGGGCAGCCCCATCCGTGGTGGCGAAGCGTTCCACACCGGTTGCATCCCCTTCTACAAGTACTTCCAGACTGCCGTGAAGTGCTGCTCCCAGGGCGGCGTGCGCGGCGGGGCGGCCACCCTGTTCTACCCGCTGTGGCACACCGAAG
>NZ_NEVB01000226.1:1539-22901 GCF_002259925.1 Aeromonas sp. A35_P
CTGCTGGTACTGAAGAACAACCGCGGCGTGGAAGAGAACCGGGTCCGCCACATGGACTACGGCGTGCAGATCAACAAACTGATGTACCAGCGCCTGATCAAGGGTGGCGACATCACCCTGTTCTCCCCGTCCGATGCGCCGGGTCTGTACGATGCCTTCTTCGCGGATCAGGACAAGTTCGAAGAGCTCTACGTCAAGTACGAGCAGGATCCGAGCATTCGCAAGAAGACCCTCAAGGCGGTGGATCTCTTCTCCCTGATGATGCAGGAGCGCGCCGGCACCGGTCGCATCTACATCCAAAACGTGGACCACTGCAACACCCACAGCCCGTTCGATCCGAGCGTGGCGCCGGTGCGCCAGTCCAACCTCTGCCTCGAAATTGCGCTGCCTACCAAGCCGCTCAACAACGTGGATGACGAGGATGGCGAGATCGCCCTGTGCACCCTGTCGGCCTTCAACCTGGGCGCCATCGAGAAGCTGGAAGATCTGGAAGAGATGGCCGAGCTGGCCGTGCGCGCCCTGGATGCCCTGCTCGACTATCAGGACTACCCGCTCAAGGCCGCCAAGAAGGGCAGCATGAACCGTCGTACCCTGGGGATCGGCGTCATCAACTACGCCTACTACCTGGCGAAGAACGGTGCCCGCTACTCCGACGGTTCTGGTCTCGCGCTGACTCACCGCACCTTCGAGGCGATCCAGTACTACCTGCTGAAGGCCTCCGTGCAGCTGGCCCGCGAGTTCGGCCCCTGCCCGGCCTTCAACGAAACCACCTATGCCCAGGGGATCCTGCCCATCGATACCTATAAAAAGGATCTGGACAACCTGTGCAACGAGCCGCTGCACCTGGACTGGGAAACCTTGCGCGAGGAGATCCGCACCGTGGGTCTGCGCAACTCCACCCTGACCGCCCTGATGCCGAGCGAGACCTCCAGCCAGATCTCCAACGCCACCAACGGCATCGAGCCGCCGCGCGGCCTGGTCTCTGTCAAGGCCTCCAAGGATGGCATCCTCAAGCAGGTGGTGCCCGAGTATGACCGCCTGAAGGATCAATACGAACTGCTCTGGAAGCAACCGAGCGTCGATGGTTACCTGCAGCTGGTCGGTATCATGCAGAAGTTCGTGGATCAGGCGATCTCCGCCAACACCAACTATGATCCCGCCCGTTTCGAAGGCAACAAGGTACCGATGAAGCAGCTGCTCAAGGACTTGCTGACCGCCTACAAATACGGCCTCAAGACCCTGTACTATCACAACACCCGTGATGGTGCGGACGATGCCCAGACCGATCTGCAAGATGACGGTTGTGCCGGCGGCGCCTGCAAGATCTGATGAACCGGGCGGGAGCGACAAGCTCCCGCCCTCCTGTTTCCCCTACTTCGCGATATTCGACAACCATGGCCTATTCAACTTTCTGCCAGACCCAAAACGACCAGCTCAAGGAGCCGATGTTCTTCGGCCAGTCGGTCAACGTGGCCCGTTATGACCAGCAAAAACACGAAGTGTTCGAGCGCCTGATCGAGAAACAGCTCTCCTTCTTCTGGCGCCCGGAAGAGGTGGACGTCTCCCACGACCGCATCGACTTCCAGGCCCTGCCGCCCCACGAGCAGCATATCTTCATCTCCAACCTGAAGTACCAGACCCTGCTGGACTCCATCCAGGGTCGCAGCCCCAACGTGGCGCTGCTGCCGCTGGTCTCCATTCCGGAGCTGGAAACCTGGATCGAGACCTGGGCTTTCTCCGAGACCATCCACTCGCGCTCCTACACCCACATCATCCGCAACATCGTCAACACCCCCGCCCAGGTGTTCGACGACATCGTCACCAACGAGCAGATCCTGAAGCGCGCCGGCTCCATCAGCCACTTCTACGACGATCTGATTGAAGCGACCGCGCTCTACCACCTGCACGGTGAAGGCACCCATCAGGTGGCCGGCCGCGAGGTGACCATCACATTGCGCGAGCTCAAGAAGAAGCTCTACCTGTGCCTGATGAGCGTCAACGCGCTGGAAGCGATCCGCTTCTACGTCAGCTTCGCCTGCTCCTTCGCCTTCGCCGAGCGCGAGCTGATGGAGGGCAACGCCAAGATCATCAAGATGATCGCCCGCGACGAAGCGCTGCACCTGACCGGTACCCAGCACATGCTGAACCTGATGCGCAGCGGCCAGGACGACCCCGAGATGGCCGAGATCGCCCGCGAGTGCGAGCAGGCCTGCTTCGATCTGTTCAAGGAAGCCGCCATCCAGGAGAAGGAGTGGGCCGAGTACCTGTTCCAGGACGGCTCCATGATCGGTCTGAACAAGGACATCCTCTGCCAGTACGTGGAGTACATCACCAACCTGCGGATGGCCGCCGTCGGCCTGCAGCCGGCCTTTGCCGGCGCCAAGCAAAACCCGATCCCCTGGATCAACACCTGGCTCTCCTCCGACAACGTGCAGGTCGCCCCGCAGGAAGTGGAAGTGAGCTCCTACCTGGTGGGTCAGATCGACAGCGAAGTGAACGCCGAAGACCTGGGTGATTTCGAGCTGTGAGTGACGCCACCGGCACGCTGACCCCTGCCCTGCACGCCGCCCCCGCCAAGAGCGAGACGGGCGCACCGCAGGTACACACCCGGGATGGCGTGCTGCACGCCCACCCCGGCGAGAGCGTGCTGGAGACCCTGGAGCGTCACGGTCATCACGTGGAGTTCCAGTGCCGCAGCGGCTATTGCGGCGCCTGCCGCACCCCGCTGCTGGCAGGCAAGGTGCACTATGCTGCCGTGCCGCTCGCCTTTGTCTCCCAGGGAGAGTGCCTGCCCTGCTGCTGCAAGCCGGTGGGCGCCATCCGGCTCGACATCAAGAAGGGTTGAAACCACTCCTTCTTGATATGTCCAGGCTCGCATCGCCAAACAAAAAGCCGCCGGATTGCTCCGGCGGCTTTTTTACATCCATCCCTATGCCTTGTGGGCGGGCGGCTGATGTGCCACCCGCCCCCACAAAGCCTTACAGCCAGGGCGCGGCGGTCGGCCCATGGTGCAGACCCAGCTTCCAGACCCGGCCGAAGTGCTTGTAGTGACCGGCCGCGACACCGGCCTTCTCGCCCATGCCGTGGTAGAGGTCGAGGTGGCCCTTCTTCACCGCTCCGCCCACATCCAGCGCGATCAACAGCCGCAGCTGATGCTTGCCGGTCCAGTTGCCCTCTTTGTCCAGCAGCGGTACCTCCGCCAGGATCGGCGTGCCCATCGGCAGCAGGGTCTTGTCAGCGGCCACCGCCGCCATCGGCAGCAGCGGAATGCCGGCGGCCCCGATCACGTCGTTGGTGGGGCGACGCTCGAAGAAGACATAGGAGGGGTTCTGCTCCACCAGCTCCTTGACGCTCTCCTCCGGCTGACGGTTGGCCCACTCCTTGATGGCCTTCATGGACATCTGCTCCCTGGGCACTTCGCCACGATCGATCAGCACCCGGCCGATGCTGACGTAACCGTGACCGTTCTTGCCGCTGTAGCCCAGATATTGCAGCCTGTCGTCGTCACCATAGTGGACGAAGCCCGAGCCCTGCACGTCCATCAGGAAGTTGTCGATGAGAGACTTGCTGTAGCCCAGCTCCAGCCCGCGGTTGGCCAGCGCCCCCTGATGGATCTGGGCCCGGGTCGGACAACGACTGCCGCAGTTGGGCATGGCGTAGATGGGGTACTTGTATTTCGCATCCGGGCGGTGGCGCACCTCCAGCACCGGCGAGTAGTAACCGGTGAAGAGCACGTTACCCATCCGATCCGAGCCCCCCAGCTGGGCCAGACTGATGCCATAACGGGTAATTTGAGCGGGATCGCCGCCATTGGCCACCCAGCGGGAGAGCTGGTGATAGAGTTCGCCATAGCGGCGGGTCATCTTGCCGGAGCGCTCCAGCACCAGCCGGCTCTGGGGGCCGAACTTGCTGTAGTCGGCGCGGGCGCGACTGTTGACGCGCTCAACCCGCACCAGATCGTCGGGCAGCATGCCGTCCAGATACTGCTTGCCCAGATTTTCTGGCACCTCGCAGTTGAGAAAACATCTGGCATCGGGTTTGTTTTTGGGCACCTGGGCTTGCTCAGAGTTGCCCGCACAACCGGCCAACCCCAGCACAGCGGCGGTCAGCCAGTACGCGTGTTTATTCATATGTCCTCATATAACACCAAGCGTCATGTTCGGCGGGGAAGATGCCAAATTTGCAGGGGGAAAGCAAACGCCTTCAAGCCTGCGACGACGGATTTCTCCAAAGGGGATCTTCTGAGTTATAACAAGGTAACAGGGTGTGAGGGGCCATGGATGGAACAGCTCGAGATCTTCCCGCTGCAGAGCCCCTGCATCGGGGTCTGTGAAGTGAACAACAAGGGCTACTGCAAGGGGTGTCTGCGCAGCCGCGAAGAGCGTTTCAACTGGCTTACCATGACCCCGGCCCAGCAGCAGGAGGTGATGCGCCTGTGCCGGGGCCGCAAGGCGCGGGTGGAAGCGGCCCGCCGCAAAGCGCTGGAGGCAGCCCAGAACGAACCGCAAGAGCAACCGGGTTGGGATTTCTAGTTTCTCCCCCTCCTCCTTTCACGACAAACATAAAAAAGCGGCCCGCAGGCCGCTTTTCTTTTATGACACTATGACTGTTGCCGGATAGCAAGGCTTATGCCGTGGCCAGCTTGGCCTGCTCTTCGCCGCGTTTGAGCATGGCGTAAGCCACCCCGGTCAGCAGCGACCCCGCCGCAATCGCCACGATATACATCATGACGTTGCTGATGGCGTTCGGGATAAACAGCACGAACAGACCGCCGTGGGGCGCCATCAGCTCGCAGCCGAACAGCATGGAGAGCGCACCGGTCAGGGCGCCACCCGCCATGCAGGCCGGGATGACGCGCATCGGATCCTTGGCGGCAAACGGGATGGCCCCCTCGGAGATGAAGCACAGACCCAGCACGAAGGAGGCCTTGCCCGCTTCCTGCTCCGCCTTGATGAACTTGGTACGGGCCAGGAAGGTGGCGATCCCCATCCCCAGTGCCGGCACCATGCCGGCGGCCATCACGGCTGCCATGGGAGCGTAGGTCTTGGAGGCCAGCAGGCCGACCCCGAAGGCGTAGGCCGCCTTGTTGACCGGGCCGCCCATGTCAAAGCACATCATGGCGCCAATGATGACCCCCAGCAGCACGGCGTTGGCAGAGCCCATGTTGTTGAGGAACTCGGTCATGGCATTCATGATGCCGGCCACCGGGCCACCCACCACGTAGATCATCACCAGACCGGTAAACAGGCTGGCAAAGAGCGGAATGATCAGGATGGGCTTGAGCGCTTCCAGGGTTACCGGCAGACGCACCTTGTCGCTCAGGTACTTGGCGCTGTAACCGGCCAGGAAACCGGCGACTATGCCGCCAAGGAAACCGGCACCCAGCGAGCTTGCCAGCATGCCGCCGATCATGCCGGGGGCGAGACCTGGGCGGTCAGCGATGGAGTAGGCAATGTAGCCGGCCAGCACCGGGATCATCAGGGCGAAGGCGGAGCCGCCACCGATCTTCATCAGGGCTGCGGCCAGGGTGCCTTCCACCTTGAACGCCTCGATCCCGAACACGAACGAGAGCGCGATGATAAGGCCGCCCGCCACCACCATGGGCAGCATGAAGGAGACCCCGGTCAGCAGGTGCTTGTAGGGGCCTGCTTTCTCCTCTTTCTTGGGTTGGCTGGCGCCGCTGTGACGATAGGTCTTGGCCTCGTCCCAGGCCTTGTCGAGCTCGGTACGGGTCTTCTTGAGCGCCGCGCCCGTGCTGGTGCGATAGACAGGCTTGCCGTCGAAACGGGCCATGTCCACTTCGATGTCGGTGGCGAGGAACACCAGATCCGCGGATGCAATCTCCTCGGCGGTCAGGGCGTTCTGGGCACCGACCGAGCCTTGGGTTTCGACGCGGATCTGATGACCCAGCTGTTTGGCCATGGTCTCCAGCGCTTCTGCCGACATAAAGGTGTGAGCCACCCCGGTCGGACAGGCAGTCACCGCCACGATACGCTTGCCAGCGGCGGCCGGTTTTGCGGCAGCATTGGCAACGGCGGAGGCGGCTTGATGGCGATAGACGCTGGCGCCGCTGGCGGCGGCTTCCAGCAAGGCGGCGGGATCCTGCAGGGCGAGATCCATGCTGCCCTGATAGACCCGCTTGCCGTCATAGGCGGCGAGATCCACCGGGGCACTGGCGACAACCAGCACCAGGTCGGCCGCGGCAATCTGCTCCTTGCTCGGTACCTGGCGGGGCTGCACGCTGGAGCCGACGTCGAGGGTGAGCTCCCAGCCTGCCAGTTTGGCCTGCTGTTCTATCCGTTTTGCAGCGAGAAAGCTGGTGGCAATGCCCGCCGGGCAAGCCGTAACCAAGATTGCTTTCATTGGGCATCTCCTGAGTTTTCCATTGAGGGGGTATTGCAATGAACCGGTGCCAGCACATCCAGACGCTCTACGCGCACCTGCTCGAGCAAGGGGTCGAGCACACTGATATCGTCAAAGCCGACCGCCACCTGGCTGACCGCCAGCGCCGAGACGGCGGTGGCGAGGCGCAGGGTCTGCTCCGGCGTCCAGCCAAGGCTGAGGCCATGGGCGAGACCAGCCACCAGGGAGTCGCCGGCACCGACCGTGCTGACTACCTGCATGCGCGGCGGAATGGCTTGCCAGACGACATCCGGTGCAAACCAGATGAGACCGTCGGCGCCGTTGGAGATCACCACGTTGGGGATCCCGCTGGCCTGCAGCGCGCGGGCACACTCGGCCTGCTCGCTCAGGGTCTTGATGGGGCGGCCGGCCCACTGGCCGAGCTCTTCCAGGTTGGGTTTGACCAGGGTCGGCGCCGCCTTGATCCCTTCGCTCAACGCCGCGCCGCTGCAATCAAAGATCACCTGTTTGCCCTTGGCCTTGAGCAGGCGAATGAGACGTGCGCAGTAATCGGGGGCCACCCCTTTGGGCAGGCTGCCCGCCAGCACGAACCAGTTGGCATGGGGTGCCAGCTCGTCGATGGCACCTTCCAGGGCGCTTACTTCACCCTCATGGATGGAGAGCCCCGGCAGATTGAGATCGGTGACCCGGCCGGATTGCTCGGAGATCTTGACGTTGATGCGGGTGCTGCCCGCCACGCGCACAAAGTGATCGGCCAGGGCACGCTCGGCAAACAGGGAGACGAAGCTCTGCTGGTTATCGGCGCCAAGCCAGCCGGTGACACCCACCTCGCGGCCCAGATCGCCAAGCACCATGGCCACGTTGATCCCCTTGCCGGCGGCACGCAGGTTCGCCTCGCTCACCAGGTTTACCTCGCCCAGGCTCATCGCCTCCAGACGGGCGGTGAGATCGAGCGCAGGGTTGAGGGTGATGGTCACTATGTCCATCAGTGTGCCCCCTCTCCCAGCCCGGCCGCAATGGCGGCGCCTATGCCCTTGAGGGCCGCTTCGGCGTCAGCCCCTTCGGCGCGAAACGCCAGACGATGGCCACACTTGACGCCAAGACCGATCACCTTCATCAGGCTCTTGGCGGAGACCGCCTCGCCGCTGCCATCCAGGTTCGCCACCCGAATGTCGGATTCATACTCTTTGGCCACCTTGACCAGCATGGCGCCCGGACGGGCGTGCAGACCGTGGGGGTTGATGATGGTGAAGGTTTCACTAAGACCGCTCGCCGGGCCCGCTTGCAACATGGCCAGCCCCTCGCTACCTGCCAAGGTGGCGAGCTGACCGGCAGCCGCCAGTTTGGCCAGGTTGTCGAGCTGCGCCAGATGGCCGCTATCTGCGGCGCACAGCAACAGCAGGGCGCTGACCGGCAGCTCCCCGGCGTTCAGTGCAGTGCTAGGCGTGGCCAGCACCCAGCCGGTCTGGGCGGCTTGTGCCCGGGCCAGCCAAATGCCCTCGCCCAGATAGGCGGGGTCGCTTGCCAAGAGCGCCGTCACCATGGCGGCATCGCCCCAGCCGGCGGATTTGGCGCGGGCGGCGGCGCCCAGCAGCAGCTGGTCGCGATCGTCCGCCGGGAAGTCCGCCAGGCTCAGGAACTGCACCTCTTTGGGCGCCGTGGCACCGGTCAGGATGTTGATGATGGTGTCGGCATCGGTGGCCTCTTTCAATTGTGCCGCTGCCTGCTCATCACCCAGCACGTGGGTGAGCTGGCGCAAAATGCCCAGATGCTCGTCAGATTTGGCGGCGATGCCGATGGCGACATAGGCGATCTGCCCCTCATCCCACTCGATGCCATTGGGGAACTGGGCCACCATGACGCCGGTGCTCTTCACCAGATGCCGGGTGTCGGTGGTGCCGTGGGGAATGGCGATGCCGCTGCCAAGGTAGGTGGCGTGCTGTGCTTCGCGGGCCAGCATGCCATCTACATATCCTGCCTCCACCAGACCGGCTTCGGTCAGTTTGCCTGCCAACAGGGCAATGGCTTCGGCCTTGGTCGCCACCGACTGCCCCAGCAGGATCTGCTGTCGCGCCAACTTCAACATAGATATTCTCCATCAGGTGCCGGGCGGCCTGACCGTACCGGCGCATCAAACATAACCATTCGTGCCACTCGCCTGCTGACAATAGACCGGATTGCATCCCTTCGGGAGCCATGCCGGGTTTTTATGCCCGGACATCGATTGTCTGCTGACAAGCCGAATCGTTTCACCTACACTCAGACTGAATCGTTTCAGCGAATTGATCAAGTACCCACAAAGAGTGCTTTTCAATGATATGATCCCGCGCACACTTTTCGGTGCCCTCACCAGGCAGTGCCCGTGGGCCTTGCAACTCAAACAGAGCCAATATGATGAAACTGGATGAAATCGCCGCCCTCGCCGGTGTCTCGCGCACCACGGCCAGCTATGTGATCAACGGCAAGGCCGATCAATACCGCATCAGTCAGGCCACCCGCGACAAGGTGATGGCGGTGGTCACCGCCCACAACTACCAGCCGGACAGCCGCGCCGCTTCCCTGCGTGGCGGCCAGACCAGAACCCTGGGCTTTATCCTGCCTGACCTGGAGAACGCCAGTTACGCCAAGCTCGCCAAACGGCTCGAACAAGGGGCGCGGGTACAGGGTTATCAGCTGCTGATCGTCTGCTCGGAGGATGACCCCGCCACCGAGAAGGAGCTGGCCGAAATGCTGGCCAGCCGCCACGTGGATGCGCTGCTGGTGGCCAGTTGCCTGCCGCCCGAAGATCCCTTCTACCTCGGCCTGCAGACGCGCGGCATCCAGGTGCTCGCCATCGACCGGGCCATGGCAGCCGACAAGTTCGTCACCGTCGCCAGTGAAAACCAGAAGGCGAGCTTTGATCTCACCGCCTCCCTGCTCTCGCCGGCAATCACGCACATCGCCCTGATCACCGCGCTGCCGGCGCTCACGATCAGCCGTGAACGCAAAGCAGGCTTCGAGCAGGCCGTCGCCAGCCACAGCACGGCCTGCCATCTGTGTGAAGGGGCCCATTTCTCCCGCGCCGAGGGCTACCGCCTGATCAAGACGCTGCATCAGCAGCTCGGCCAGCTGCCCCAGGCACTGGTGGCGACCTCCTACATCCTGATGGAGGGGGTACTCGACTATCTGCTGGAGCAGGAGACCGACATGAGCCGGCTGGCCATGGCCACCTTCGGCGACGATCGCCTGCTCGATTTCCTCCCCTTCGGCATCAACTCCCTGCCCCAGCAGCACGATGCCCTCGCCAGCCAGGCGCTGGAGCTGGCCCTCAAGGCGATTGGTGGTGAATACCAGTGCGGGCTCCACTATGTGAGCCGCACCCTCAAACGCCGCCGCTGATCCCCTCTCCATGGCGCGCCGCTGCGGCCTCCCTCGCAGCGGCGCGTTTTTTCACCAGTCCAAAACCATATCTGTCATCATTTATTTCCACATATTCTGCCAACCCAGTACAAAATCCGCTTTTTCAGGCTTGTTTCCACCATTTTGATCCGTTAACTTGGCAACTAACTTTTACAACCACAGGTTTTTCGTAACGATGGGTTCACTCCGATATTGCTAGCCTCCGGTCTCGACCCCGGAGGCGCCTTACACACCTTTGCCCGCTGCGCATCGCGCAGTTTCTCGATTCGGATGGACACCATGAACACCAAAACCCTGGGATGTACCCTGTTGATTGCCGGCACCACCATAGGCGCCGGCATGCTGGCCCTGCCGCTGGCATCCTCCTCCCTTGGCGGGCCCGCCACCCTGCTGCTGATGATCGGCCTCTGGGCCCTGATGGCCTTTACCGCCATGCTGCAGGTGGAAGCCAGCCTCAGCACCGGCAAGTGGTACCTGCACCAGCTGGCGGATCACCTGCTCGGCCCCTGGGGCAAGCGCATTGCCTCCTTCTGCATCCTGATGCTGTTCTACTCGCTGGCCTCCGCCTACATCAGCGGTGGCAGCAGCCTGCTGGCCCAGGCGCTGGCCGATGCCGGCCTGCCCCTCAGTCAGGAGCAGGCGGCCTGGGCCTTTACCCTGCTGTTTGGCGGCATGGTCTGTGTCGGCACCAAGCAGGTGGATTACCTCAACCGGCTGATGTTCACCGTCAAGCTGGTGATCATGGTGGCGGTGCTGGCGCTGCTGCTGCCGCGCACCGAAGGGCAGCACCTGCTCTCCCTGCCGCTGGGTCAGGGGCTGTTGCTGGCGGGTCTGCCGGTCATCTTCACCTCGTTCGGTTTTCACGGCTCCATCCCGAGCGTAATGCTCTACCTGGGGGACTGCCCCAAGCAGCTGCGTCGGGTCTTCGTGTGGGGATCCGCCCTGCCGCTCATCCTCTACGTGCTGTGGCAGGTCGCCATCCTGGGTCTGCTGGGTCAACAAGCCCTGCTGCAGAGCGGTGGCGCGCTGGACAGCCTGCTGGCCAACGTCGGCAAGCTGGTAAGCTGGCCCGCCTTCAACCAGGCCATGCACCTGTTTGCCGATCTGGCGCTGGCCACCTCCTTCCTCGGGGTGACCCTGGGGCTGTTTGACTTCATGGCCAAGGTGACCCGTCGCAAGGACAACTGGCAGGGCCGCACCCAGACCGGCCTCATCACCTTCGTGCCGCCCCTGCTGTTTGCCCTCTACTTCCCGCAGGGCTTCATCATGGCGCTCGGCTACGCCGCCATTGCGCTGGCGATACTGGCGGTGCTGCTGCCGGTGGCCCTGGTGTGGCAGAGCCGCAAGCAGGCCGAGACGCACCACTACCGCGCCCCGGGTGGCGTGCTGGCCCTGGGCCTGGCCGGCGCCATGGGTGTGCTGATCGTCGGGGTGCAGGTGAGCGTCAGCATGGGGCTGCTGCCAGCGCTCTAAGCCAGAACCAGTAATCCTCCAATGACAAGGCCCCGCCAACAGATGTTGGCGGGGCCTTCAGTTATAAAATCAAGCAACTGAACGGAAGATGGTTCACCACTCTCTCCTGACCGGGGCCAGTGGGAGTTCAGCTACGCTTTTTTCATACAAAATTGCGTGGAGAGCGAGATATGAAGTGGGCTGGCTGGTGGCTACTGTGGTGCCTTAACCCGATAGCAAATGGTACTCCCCTGTCGCTGACCGCGCCCACCGAGTATGTCGTCCTGTTGCGCCCCTTCTATGAAGAGTGGTTTGGCAAGGCCAAGGTCGACTTCATCTTAATCCCCTGCACTTTCGCCCGCTGTCGCAAGCTGATCGACTCGGATAGCGCCATCGACGGGGATATTGCCCGGATCAAGGGGTTTGAGCATACCAGACCGCAAATGATCCCGGTCGGCACGGCGATTGGCGAGGTTACCATCTATGCCCAAGGCAAAAGGGATGCCAGTTGGCCACCCGTCAGCGGTGATCGGGTGGGCTGCTTGCGCGGCATTCAGTGGTGCAGCAGCTATCTCGACAGCCAGCATATTGTCTGGTTCAACGACGAGAAGCAGGGTGTAGCGCTGCTCCAGCACGGTAGGACCGACTGGGTGATCCGGCTGCTCCCCACCAACCAATCCCCTCTTGCGGCGCCTTGGAAACGGGTCGCCGATATCGAGGTCTATCTTTACCTCAACAAGCAGAACCAACAGGCTATCTCCTCTCTGGTGGCAGCGCAGCAGCAGCTGATCGCCAGCGGCCGCTGGCAACAGATGCAGGAGCGTTATCTCTCCGCCCTGCTGACCCCCATGCACTGAAGAACACCCGCACAGGGTTAACGCCCCGTCGGCGCCTGCCAACCCCCCCCTCACGAAACAGGATGCCTCCTGATGCCGCCTCTGTTCTTGCCATCTCGGCACGCCTCGTCGACAACATTGTGTTAGCCGACCAAGCAAAAAGCCCCGTCAGACTGGCGGGGCTTTTTACATCAACCGAGGGGGAGAGCTGGCTCCCTGGCCGCTTACTGGTTATGGGTAGAACGGCGCGGACGACGAGCCTGGGCCGGTTTGCCGGCACCATCGGCCGGACGCTGGCCACCCTGGGGCTTGGGCTTGCCGCCGTTGCCAGTGCGATTGCCACCACCGTTACCACCGGCGCCATTGCCGGAGCGACCGGCACCTTGACGCAGGCCTTGACCTTGCGGACGCGGCGCACGGCGCTGCTCGCTCGGATCGCGCGGCTCTTTGCGCAGCGGCGCACCGATGCCACGGGCGATGTTGTCCAAGGTCTCGCGGGAGGCTTCGAAGCCGGCCACCTGCTCGCAGGGGATGCTCTGCTTGGTCAGCCGCTCGATGGCCTTGATGAGCTTGCCCTCGTCTGCCGCCACCAGGGAGATGGCGTGACCGGCGGCGCCGGCACGGCCGGTACGGCCGATACGGTGCACGTAATCTTCCGCCACGTTCGGCAGCTCGAAGTTCACTACCTGGGGCAGCTTGTCGATGTCGAGGCCGCGGGCGGCGATGTCGGTCGCGACCATGACGCGCACACTGCCATCCTTGAAGCCGGACAGGGCGCGGGTACGGGCCCCTTGGCTCTTGTTGCCGTGGATGGCGGCGGCGCTGATGCCGTCTTTCTCAAGCTTCTCGGCAACCCGGTTGGCAATGTGCTTGGTACGGGTAAAGACCAGCACCTGCTGCCAGTTGTTGCTGGAGATGAGGTGGCTCAGCAGGGCAATCTTGTTGGCCTTGTCGCACGGGTGCACCAGCTGCTCGATGCGCTCGGCTGTGCTGTTGCGCGGGGTCACTTCGATCACCGCCGGGTTGTCCAGGAGGCCAGTGGCCAGCTCACGGATTTCGTCGGCGAAGGTGGCGGAGAAGAGCAGGTTCTGACGCTTTTTCGGCAACAGAGCCAGGATGCGGCGGATGTCGCGGATAAAGCCCATGTCAAGCATGCGGTCCGCTTCGTCCAGCACCAGGATTTCCACTTCGTCGAACTTGACGGCGTTCTGGTTGTAGAGATCCATCAGGCGGCCCGGGCAGGCCACCAGCACGTCCAGACCACGGCGAGTCGCCATCATCTGCGGGTTGATGCTCACGCCGCCAAATACCACGTGGCTGCGGATCGGCAGGTGCTTGCCGTAGTTGCGCACGCTCTCGCCCACCTGGGCAGCCAGCTCGCGGGTCGGAGTCAGCACCAGGGCACGGATGCGGTTCGGGGAGACCTTGCGCTTGCTCTCGGTCAAGCGTTGCAGCATCGGCAGGGTGAAACCTGCGGTCTTGCCGGTCCCGGTCTGGGCTGCCGCCATCAGATCACGGCCAGCCAGTACCGCCGGGATCGCTTGTTGCTGAATGGGTGACGGGGTGTCGTAGCCTTGCTCGGCAACGGCACGCAACAAGGGTTCGGCCAGACCGAGGGAAGTAAAACTCATAGTTACCTGCTAGGGATAGGGGCGCCGGGGATCCGTGATGGGGCTCCTCTGCTGAGCCGATGCCATCTCGCCAGATCCGGGCCTGTTGAGAACACAACGATTTCCCCGGGGAGCAGAGCAAAGGGGAAAGAATAGGGGCGCAGTCTAACGGAGTTATTGAGGAGAAACGAGAAAAATGTGATGTTCCTCCCAGCATGTTTGCCAAAAGCCGGTCACCGTCCCGCCGAGAAAAGCCGTTCAAGAACTCATTCGAATCAGGCTATGCTTGATGCCAGACCATGGCGTCGCCGCCGCGGCGATCCTGCAACAAGGAGGTTCAGGTTCATGCGTGTTCATTTTCTGCCTGCCGGCCGCTACTGGCTGTTGCTGCTGATGCTTGCCCTCACTCTGCCGCTGCAGGCCAACCCCAGGTTGTCCGTCGCCTGGGGTCACTGGCCACCGTTCAGCTACATCAATGCTCAGGGGACACTGGATGGGCTGGACGTGAGCCTGACCCGCCAGATCCTGGCCCAGGCGGGGCTTGCGCCCCGCTTTCGCAACCTGCCCTGGGCCCGGGCCCTTCATCTAATAGAGCAGCAGCAACTCGATCTCGCCATGGGGGCGCTCGATACGCCGGAGCGGCGCGCCTTCGCCCGCTTCTCGGCCCCCTATCGGCGCAGCACCTTCGTGCTGCTGAGCAGCGATCCCATTCCGGGCCAGCGTGAACCCTGGCAGGATGTGCAGAGCCTGCAGGGGCTCTGCCAGCAAAGCCAGCTGCGCCTTGGCAAGCTGCGCGGCACCCGGCCGACCCAGCTGATGGCATCCTGCCCGGCCCTGAAACAGGCGAGTGAATACAACAGCGACGATCGGTTGATCGATCTGCTGCTGGCCCGCCGCCTCGACGGCATCATCGTCGAGTGGCAATACGCCCGTTATCGCTTGCAGCAGCTGGGAGCCGACGGTTTTATCCACTGCCAGCTGCTGCTCCACCACCAGCCGGTCAGCCTGATGTTTGCCAACAGCGCCATCGATGACGACACCCTGGCCCGGGTCGATGCGGCGATCGCCCACCTGCCGCCGGCAAGCGGCAACCCCACCCCGCCCACCTGCCGACTCGACAACCCGGCGGCCGACACGTCCCCCGGCCCAATCGCCAAGAGGGGATGAATGGCCATCAAAAAGGCGACCCTGAGGTCGCCTTTTCATTGTGTCTGCGGTAGCGCCACTCGATCAGCCGAGTGGTGAACAGGCCGATCAGCGCAGCTGCGGAGTATGCGTCAGCACGCCCTGGTTCTGGGCACGGTGGCGCAGCAGGTGATCCATCAACACCAGGGCCAGCATCGCCTCGGCGATGGGCACGGCGCGAATGCCGACGCAAGGATCGTGGCGACCCTTGGTGATCATCTCGATGGCCTCGCCTTCGGTATTGATCGTTTTGCCCGGCACCGTGATGCTGGAGGTGGGCTTTAAGCCTAAGCTCACCACGATATCCTGACCCGACGAGATGCCGCCCAGAATGCCGCCCGCATGGTTGCTGGCAAAGCCGGCCGGGGTCATCTCGTCGCGATGCTCGGAGCCTTTTTGCTCCACCACCGCGAACCCGTCACCGATCTCCACCCCTTTCACCGCATTGATGCCCATCATGGCGTGGGCGATGTCGGCGTCGAGACGATCGAACACCGGCTCCCCCAAGCCCACTGGCACATTGCTGGCGATGACCTGCACCTTGGCACCGATACTATTGCCCTCTTTCTTCAGGTCGCGCATGTATTGGTCGAGCGCTTCCAGCTTGCCCGCATCGGGGAAGAAGAAGGGATTCTGCTCGATCTGCGCGGCATCGAAGGCTTCGGCCTTGATGGGGCCGAGCTGGGAGAGAAAACCGGTGATCTCGATGCCGTGTACCTGTTTCAGGTACTTCTTGGCAATGGCCCCCGCCGCCACCCGCATGGCGGTTTCACGGGCGGAGGAGCGACCGCCGCCGCGATAGTCGCGCTGGCCGTACTTCTGGTGATAGGTGTAATCGGCGTGGCCCGGACGGAACAAGTCCTTGATGTCGGAGTAGTCCTTGGAGCGCTGATCGGTGTTCTCGATCAAGAGACCGATGGAGGTGCCTGTGGTCTTGCCCTCGAACACCCCGGAGAGGATCTTCACCTCGTCCGGCTCGCGGCGCGGCGTGGTGTAGCGGGAGGTGCCGGGCTTGCGCCGGTCCAGATCCCCCTGCAGATCCGCCTCGCTTATCTCAAGCCCCGGCGGGCAACCGTCGACCACGGCGCCCAGCGCCAGGCCGTGGCTCTCGCCGAAGGTGGTAACCCGAAAGAGTTGGCCGAAACTGTTCCCTGCCATGCTTGCTCCTGCTTAGCTCTTGTAAATCGCGAAATGGTCCTGGTACTGCACCAGCTCGGCACGGGTCATCACGAACACGCCGTGACCACCGTTCTCGAACTCCACCCAGGTGAAGGGCACGTCAGGGAACTGGGCTTCCAGATGGATCATGCTGTTGCCCACCTCGACCACCAGCACGCCATCGTCTTTCAGGAAATCGGCGGCATTGGCCAGCAGGCGCTTGGTGAGCTTGAGGCCGTCGGAGCCGGAGGCCAGCGCCAGCTCGGGTTCGTGGCGAAACTCGTCCGGCAGATCCGACATGTCTTCGGAATCCACGTAGGGCGGGTTGGAGACGATGAGATCGTACTTGTCGCCGACCGGCAGATCGCGGAACAGATCGGAGCGGATCGGAATGACCTGCTGCTCCAAGCCGTGATCGTTGATGTTGCGCTCGGCCACGTTGAGGGCATCGACACTGATGTCGATGGCATCCACTTCCGCTTCCGGGAACTCGTGGGCCATGATGATGGCGATGCAGCCGGAGCCGGTGCAGAGATCCATGATCCGGGTCGGTTCGTCTTTCAGGAAGGGGGCGAAGCGGTTGGCCACCATCTCGGCGATGGGGGAGCGGGGAATGAGCACCCGCTCGTCCACGTAGAACACCCAACCGGCATACCAGGCCTTGTTGGTCAGGTAGGGGGCGGGAATGCGCTCCTGCACGCGGCGGATGATGAGCTCGGCGATGCGGTGCCGTTCGCTGGTGGTCAGGCGGGAGTGGCGCATGGCCGGATCCACGTCCGGCGGCAGATGTAGCGCGGGCAATACCAGCTGCACGGCCTCATCCCAGGCGTTGTCGGTACCATGTCCGTAGAAGATTCCGGCGTCGTTGAAACGACTCATGGCCCAGCGCAACATGTCCTGGATGGTGTGCATCTCGGCAACCACCTCATCGATAAATATCTTGTCCAAATCCACCTCCAAGTCGAGTAATATCCGGCCCGAGAATTCTATACAGCGAGCAAGACGAGTACCTGATGAAAAAAACGCCCTCACCGACAGACGAGGAAACCCTGCTGTTCCGCGATGCGATAAAAGGTACCCGGAAAATCAAGCAAGATACCATAAGGGCCGAGTTACGCCCGGTCAAGCAGAAACGCGAAATGCGTGAGAGCCGCGAATCCCTTGGGGTTGACCACTATTTCAGCGATGAATACCAGCCCCATCTGGAAGAGGATGGACCGACCCGTTACGTGCGCGAAGATGTGTCGAAATTCGAGCTGAAAAAGCTCAAGCGCGGCAGCTATCCGCCGGAGATCTACCTGGACCTGCACGGCATGAACCAGCAGCAGGCCAAACAGGAGCTGGCGGCCCTGCTGACCCTCTGCCGACGCGAGAACATTCACGTCGCCTCTGTGATGCACGGCATCGGCAAACACATCCTCAAGCAGCGCATCCCGAGCTGGCTGGCCCAGCATCCCAATGTGCAGGCGTTCCATCAGGCCCCCCGCGAGTGGGGCGGTGACAGCGCCATCCTGGTGCTGCTGGACATCGAGGAGTAACGCCTTCGCGCCACCCGCCGGCAACGCCAGCGGTATGAGCCCCGCAATCAAGGCGCAATAAAAAACCACCGACGTCTGGCGGTGGTTTTTTATTGGTACTGGCACCTATCCCCTAGCCTGCCGCCTCCACGTAGCGCTTGAAGTTGTCGAGGATCCCCTGCCAGCCCGCCTGCTGCTGGGCCAGGGTGTGGCTCGACTCGGCATCGAAGGTCTCCTGCACCCGGGTGCCGCCCGCCTCGCTCGCAAACTGCACATCCACCTCGCGCCCGTCATCCATCAAGAACGAGAGGCGAGTCGGCGCCTCCACCCGGGTAAAGGTGCCGGTGAAATCAAAACCGGCGCTGCCGTCTTTGGCGGCTATGTGATGGCAAAAGCGCCCACCCACCACCAGATCGACCCGGCTGCTGGTGGTGTGCCAGTCGCTGGAGGCCGCGTTCCACTTGGCGATGCAGTCTGGATCGTTCCAGGCCCACCAGACCGCCTCTATCTCCTGCTCGATATGTGCCTCGATGCTGATCTTCATCTCCCCCTCCCTGCTTCGTTGCGCTGACCAGACCGCTGCGCCGGATCCGGTGCCGTTTGTAGATGCCCGCAAGTAAAGCCCAATCCGGGCCGACCGGCCAGTTTGCCAGAGCAAGCGCTCTGTGGCCGGCCCCTGCCCGGCTCCCGCCAACCGGGCATCAAAGCGGCCGCACTATACTGAATATCAATATGTTATTCGCCATGGAGGTTGCATGTTCACACAGGGTTCCCACGCCGATATCAAGTCCTCTCTCGATGCCATCGGTGCCGCCGTCGCGGTGTTTTCCCTCGACAAGGACGATCGCTTTACCCTCATCTCCGCCAACGACACCTTTGCCCAGGCTTTCGAGCTGGATGTGCTGGGCGGCATCGGCAAACGCCTGGGCGAGATGTTTCCCCGCTACATCACCGGCAGCATAGAGCAACCGATGCACGAGTGTGTGAGCCAGCAGACGGGGCTTGAGAGCGAGTTGCCCATCGACACCCTGTCGCGCACCAGCTGGTGGCGCTTTGTCATCTCCCCCATCATTCCCGAGCAGTCCCGCATCACCCGCATCATGGTCACCGCTATCGACATCACCGCCAAAAAGCAGCAGGAAGAGGCGCTCAAGATGAGCCGCAAGCGCTTCGAGGCGGTGGTCAACTCCGCCTATGACGGCATCATCAGCGTCAGCAGCGAGTCGCGCATCGAGCTTATCAACACCGCCGCCTGCGAGATGTTCGGGGTGGACGAAAGCTACCTCGGCAAACGGCTGGAGACCCTGCTGCCCCAGCGCTTTCGGGCCAACCACGACGGCTATTTCAAGGCGTTCAGCAACTCCCCCATCAACTCGCGTCCCATGCACGCCCGCGCCTCCGTGATGGGGCTGCGCCGCGACGGCAGCGAATTTCCGCTGGAGGTGACCATCGCCAAGATCAACCTGGGCCAGACCACCGAGATGACCGCCATCCTGCGGGACATCTCGGAGCGGGCCAAGCTGGTGGAGGAGCTCAAGGTGGCGGCCACTACGGATCCCCTCACCGGAATCGCCAACCGGCGCCGCTTCGATGAACTGGTCAAGCTGGAGATGCAGCGCTGCCAGCGTTTCAGTCACACCATGAGCCTGCTGCTGATCGACATCGATCACTTCAAGCAGATCAACGACACCTATGGCCATCAACAGGGCGATCAGGCCATCTTGAGCCTGGTCAGGCGGGTTGCCAAACAGCTGCGGGAGGTGGACATGCTGGGCCGCTGGGGCGGCGAGGAGTTCATCGTATTGCTGCCGGAAACCTCGCTGGAGCTGGCCTGGGCCAGTGCGGAGCGGATCCGCCTCGCCGTCGAGTCGCAGCTGCATCAGCTGGGCGCAGGCACCGAGGTGCCGCTAACCATCAGCGTCGGCATCAGTGCCAGTCTGGGCCCGCAGGATACGGTGGAACGCATGGTGCGCCGGGCCGATACCGCCCTCTATCTGGCCAAGAAACAGGGGCGCAACTGCTCAAGGAAGGCGCTGCCAGATTCCCCCTGATAGGCGATGCCACGCCTGATAGACAATCATCAGGCCTGGCGCCTTCCTCAATTCAAGGTAGCGAGACCATGTTCACTGCCCGGCCGGGCAAAGAGACGCAGCGGCCCGCCAGCGTCGTCACATGCCAGCGACACCTCCAGCAGGGCTCCGTTGGCCAGCTGCCACTCGAAGAAGTCGTCAAATCCCGCCACGGTCAGCGCCCGGATCACCTTGGCCACCACGCCGTGCGCCACCAGTAACACCCGCTCCTGATGGCAACTCTGCGCCAGTTCCGCCAGTCCCTGCCCGACCCGGGCAATGACTTCGTCCAGCGATTCGCCGCCGGGCGGTGCCTCGGCCCAGCACCGGGTGATGTTGCGGGCCCACAGCGCAGGATAACGCGCCCGCGCCTCTTGCTGGGTCAGCCCCTCGAACACCCCGACATGGCGCTCGCGAAACGCGGGGGCGAACGTCACCGGCAACGCCAATTCACTCGCCACCAGGGCCGCGCTCTGCCGTGCCCGCAGCAAGGGGGAGCTCAGCAGCCGCTGAAACGGAGCCTGCGCCAAGGCCAGCGCCCTTGCCTGGGCGCTGATCTGGGCCACCCCGGTGTCGCTCAGACCGATATCCAGCGCCCCCTGATAGCGCTCCTCGGCATTGGCCGGGGTTTGCCCGTGGCGCATCACTACCAATTGCATGGTCTGTTCCTTTGATTGCGGCCGATGCTCGCGCGGCCTCGCCCCGTTCTCACGGCTTGGGGGCAAACTGCTCGAACACCTGCTGACCGGTCAGGGTCGGTGTCTCGTTTTTCAGCTCGTAGAAATCGGGCTTCTCGTCGATGAAGATCTGGCTCGCCAGCTGGAAGGGTTCGCTCTGAAACAGGCCGGCCGGCACTATGTACTCATCCGTCGGCAACAGGTGATAGAAAAGGTGGGTACCGCAGGTGGGGCAAAATCCTCGCTCCGCCCACTCCGAGGAGCGATAGGCCACCGGGGTGAGCCCGCTAAAGTGCACCTCCTTGCCGCAGTGCACCGCAAACAGCGGGCCGCCCGACCAGCGCCGACAGGTGCTGCAGTGGCACAACCCCACCTCCTTATGATCGCCGGCCGAGACCTCAATCCCGCCACACAGACAATGTCCCTTCATCACTGCTCCTTGCGTCTTGTTGTCGCTTGTCGTCGCTGACCTGACCACGCCATTGCGGCCCCTGCCGGATCAGATGAGTACCATGTTGCGCCCTCGTCGGCCACCGTCCCCATCACAAAACCGGCTGCGAGATGACTCACGAGGCCGGCGGCCAGCGCTCCTGCAATGCAATCCGGTTGCCTTCCGGGTCCTGAAATTTGGCCACCTTGATGCCCTCCCCGACCTCTGTCAGCGGGACTTCGACATGCACGGCAATAGTGAACATGAGGTTGCTCCCTGATGTTTCCTCATTTGCGCGGTGATGCCTTATGACGGGATAGTGACCAATTCTTTTCCTGATTACCCATGATTAGCAGTCACCCCGAACTATACTGATCTTATGCACAGTTATCGAGGAGCGAGATCATGGCCAAAAGCAAAGTCCAATTCCAGAAAGGCTACAGCCTGTTTGAGCTTCTCAAGGACTATGGCACTGAAGCTCAGTGCGAAAACGCGTTGTTCACTTGGCGTTTTCCTCACGGCTTTGTCTGCCCTGAATGTGCCAACAAGACCTGTTGTCACCTGAAAAGTCGGCCACGCGTGCTGCAATGCAATCACTGCCATCACCAGATGTCATTGACTGGGAACACTATTTTCGCAAACACCAAGCTCCCGCTGACCAAGTGG
>NZ_NEVB01000227.1:0-22453 GCF_002259925.1 Aeromonas sp. A35_P
TGGCGAGCACCGTGGTGGCAAACGGGGTCGGGGCGCGGCAGGCAAGACGCCATTTGTGGCAGCAGTGGCCCTGAACAAGGAAGGGCATCCAATCAAGATGCGGATGACGGTGGTCGATGGTTTCAAAACCAAGTCCATTGCTGATTGGGCAAAACGGCATGTTGCCAGTGGTAGCGCGGTGATATCCGATGGATTGGCCTGTTTCAGGGCGGTGAAGGAGGCCAATTGTGAGCACCTGGGTGTTGTCACCGGGGGCAACCTTGACTTGCTGGATCATCCGGCATTCAACTGGGTAAACACGATGATAGGGAATGTGAAGAACTCGCTGCGGGGCAGTTGCCATACGCTCGGAGCGAAGCATTTACCGAGACATCTTGCTGAATACTGCTTCCGGTTTAATCATCGTTTTGACCTCAAAAGCATGTTGGTTGAATTGGGGCATGCAGTCGTGGCAAGCCCTCCGATGCCATATCGGCTCTTGAAGCTGGCTGAGGGTCATGGGTAATCAGGAATTAATAACATCGGGCTAATTGCCATGAAATTGATATGCATCAACGCCAATGTATTTTTATGCAAATTATACAAGCTGCTATTTTTAAACATAAAAAATCGTTGCCAGCCACGAAAAACTGTCACAAAATGGTGGCCATTGCGGAAGCTGATGGGGTCTGGTGGCCTCCTCGGTCTTCAAAACCGATGAGAGCCGAGAAGGCTTTGGCAGGTTCGATTCCTGCCTCTTCCGCCAAATCTCATATATTGGAGAGAAACCGTCAATTTTGTCTAAGACTGATTGGCGATCGTTTCATATATTGTTAAAACAAGGCGCCTGCCGCATTGCCAATATAATCTGAATGCGCTTCAACATGCTTATTTCCCTGTTCAATAATTAATTTATCCATTCGCCTTTTAATTCATGAATGGTGGACAGCCGCAAACAAGCAGCCTCGAAGCGGCTTTCCCCGGCAAGGTGGCGTGCATGTCACTCCCACGCACAGCCCGGGTCATTCCATGCCAACTCCGTCTGACGTATCCTCCCTCGCCCCCAGCGCCTCTTATGCCGCGACGCCAGCAAACCAGCGCCGCTTGCCACAAGTGGAACAGCTGCTGCAGCAACCTTTTCTCGCAGGGTTTATCGAGGCGCTGAGCCGCCCGCTGGTGACCCAGGCGGTGCGCAATACCCTGAGCGAACTGCGCCAGAGCGAAGATTTTCGCCAGCACGGTGTTGCCCCCGAGCATCTTGAGGCGCTGATTGCCAAACGCTGCCAGCAGCAGCTGCGCCAGCGTCAGACCCGGGTGATCAACGCCACCGGTACCCTGGTGCATACCAATCTGGGGCGCTCGCCATTAAGTGCCGAGCTGTGGGACGAGGTGCGCGAGCTCAACACCGGTTACAACAATCTGGAGCTGGATCTCGCCACCGGCAAGCGCGGCGGGCGCAAGGGGCTGATCGCCACTTTGCTCACCTGCCTCACCCAGGCCGAGGATTCGCTGGTGGTCAACAACAACGCCGCCTCCCTCTTTTTGCTGCTGCAGGAGGTGGCCAAGGGGCGCGAGGTGATCGTCTCGCGCGGTGAACAGATCCAGATTGGCGGCGGCTTTCGCATTCCCGACATTCTGGCGCTCTCCGGCGCCAAGCTGGTGGAGGTGGGCACCACCAATATCACCACCGCCAAAGACTACCTCGATGCCATCACGGATCAGACCGCGCTGGTGCTGATGGTGCACAGATCCAATTTTGCCATTCGCGGTTTTACCGAATCCCCCGATATCGGCGAGCTGGCCCGTGCCCTGCCCGAGCAGGTGGTGCTGGCGGTGGATCAGGGCTCGGGCTTGACCACCGAAGAGTTTGCGCCGGACGAAACCTCGGTGCGTCAGTACATCAAGGCGGGGGCGGATCTAGTCTGCTACTCCGGCGACAAGCTGATGGGCGGACCCCAGTGCGGCATCATCAGCGGCCGCGCGGACCTTATCAAGCGGCTGGAAAAACACCCCATGATGCGCACCTTCCGCTCGAGCCGCATCATCCACTCCCTGCTGGAACGCCTGCTCATTCACAAGCTCAACAAATCCCCCGTCGGTGAGGGTATCGCTCAGCGAGTCTTAAGCAACCCGGCCGCCATGGAGGCGAAAGCCTCCCAGCTGATATCTGCCCTGCCCGGCTGCTTTGTGCCCGTTCCCGCCCAACTGGTGGTGGGCGGCGGCACCTTGCCGGACGAGTTTTATCCGGCCCCTGCGCTGGAGTGCACCGATCCGCGCCCCGCCCAGCAGCTGCTTGATGCCCTGCGCGAACTGCCGGTACCGGTCATCGCCACCGTGCGCCAGCAGAAGGTGCTGCTCAATATGGCCACCCTGCTTGATGAGGACATGGAGCTGCTGATCGCCCAGCTCAAAGCGCTGCTGTTGCCCAGCCCGACCACAGCAAACGAGGAGCCCTGATCCCATGACCCCCTATCGCGCCGTTATCGGCCTTGCCGGCCACGTGGATCACGGCAAGACCCTGCTTATCAAGGCGCTCACCGGCATCACCACCGCCCGTGCCCACGAGCAGGCCATCGGCATGACCCAGGATCTCGGCTTTGCCCACTTCGACGACGGTCAGGGCAACACCATAGGCGTCATCGACGTGCCCGGTCATGAGCGCTATATCCGCAACATGGTGGCAGGGCTCTGGAGTCTGGATCTGGTGCTGCTGGTGATCGCCGCCGACGAGGGGTGGATGCCGATGACCGGCGATCACCTGCGCCTGCTCAAGGCGATGGGGGTGCCGCGTCTCTTGGTCTGCATCAACAAGTGCGATCTGGTCAGCCTCGACGAGCTTTTGCTGCTTGAGGAGAGCCTGCTGGAGCGGGTGATGGACGAGAGCGGCATGGTGCCCGATATCGTCAGCGTCAGCGCCAAGACCGGTGAGAACATGGCTGCCCTGCACGCCGCCATCGTGCGCCAGCTGGGGGATATGGCCGAGCATCATGCCCCCCGCGAACGGGCCGCCCCGCGACTGTATGTAGACCGGGTCTTTACCGCCAGCGGCACAGGTACCGTGCTTACCGGCACCCTGCAGCAGGGCAGACTCAAGGTGGGGGACAAGCTGCGCCTCTACCCCGCAGGCCGGGAAGTACAGGTGCGCTCCCTGCAGGCCTATCACCAGAGCGTCGATGAAATTGGCGCCGTCTGCCGGGTGGCGGTGGGCCTGAAAAAAGTGCCCCACAAGGAGGTGGCCCGCGGTCACTGCCTTACCAGCGCTGCCGGCCAGTGCGAGGCGGCCACCCACCTTATCGTGCGGCTAAATGAGGTCGGCGGCAGCATCCGGGAACAGCGCAACCGCGAGGTTGAAATCGCCCTCGGCAGCTGGCATGGCCGAGCCCGTCTCGTGCCCATCAAGGATACCCGGCTGGCGCGGCTGATCTTTGTCAGCCCCATCCCCTGCTTCTTCGGCCAGCCGCTTGCCATCATTCGCCACGGCAGCAGCGAACTGCTGCATGGCGCCCGCATCGTCTGGTGCGGCGACATCCACCCCGCCAGACGCAAGGCGCTGCACGCCCTGCTGGGCGAGCTGCCTGAAGAGCTCAAGCGCTACAACCCCGCCGCCCTGCAACTGGGCCTCAACGGCTATGTGCTGGCCAGCCGCTTTGACCAGCGGCCCGAGCAGGTCACCCCTCTCGGTGAGTGGCTGCTGGACAACCACTGGCTGGCCCGGAGCCGCGACCAGCTGCTCGCTACCCTGGCCAGCGAACCGCTGAGCGCCGCCGAGCTCACGACCCGCTTTGGCATCGCCCTGCCGGTCACTCAGGCCCTGCTCCAGCAGCTCAAGAGCGAGCAACTGATCCGCCTGCACCATGACAAGTGGCAGCCGGGCAGCGGCGAGTCGGAAGATGATTTGGGGGAAGAGGCGCAGCTGGTGCTCAAGGTGGTGCGAGATCAAGGCAAGGAGGGTTACGAGCCCGGTAAACTGGGCCCCGGCGGCGTGGCGCTGGATCCCTTTATCACCCAGAAACTGCCCGCGGCCCTGCAGCAGGGCTTGCAACAAAAAGGCGCCCTGCAAAAGCAGCTGCGCAATCTGGCGCGACTCAAGTACCTGGTGCAGCTCGATGGCCCCATCTACTACGACGCCACCCTTTACAACCAGATGGTCACCGCCGTGCTGGCGGGCCAGCAGGTGGGAGATCTGATCGACATGGCATCCTTCAAGGAGATCACCGGTTTGTCGCGTAAATACGCCATTCCGTTCTGCCTGCGCATGGAGATGGATGGCTGGGTGCGGCGCGAGGAGAACGAGCGCCGGGTGTTGCGTTTGCCGCAGACTCAAGATGAGATGGAGCCGGCATGAGCGCTGCTACCGCCCCCTCTGGCTCTGCCAATCCTGTGGCCAACCGGCTGCGCCGCGAATTTCATATCGACGGTATCGTGCAGGGGGTGGGCTTTCGCCCCTTCGTCTATGGGCTGGCGCTGCGCCACGGCCTTGCCGGCTATGTGTTGAACGACGCGAGCGGCGTCACCATCGGCGCCGAAGGCTCCCCCGAGCAGCTCGCCAGCTTTGCCCGCGAGCTGCGGGAACTGGCACCGCCGCTGAGCCGCATCGATCATTTTTGCGAGCGGGAACTGCCCCTCGCTCATGATCCCGACTTCGATGGCCAATTTCATGGCCCGTTTCGAATTAAAGCGAGCCAGCAGCAGAGCGCGGCCACGGTGGCCATCTCGCCGGATCAGGGAATGTGCGAGGCGTGCGCCAACGATGTGGCCAATCCAGCAGATCGCCACCACTGCTACCCCTTTACCAACTGCACCCACTGCGGCCCGCGCTACACCATCATCCGCCGCCTCCCCTACGACCGCCCCCACACCGCCATGGCGGGCTTTGCCATGTGCCCGCGCTGTGCGGCGGCCTATGAAAACCCGCTGGACAGACGCTACCACGCCCAGCCGGTGAGCTGCCCCGAGTGCGGGCCCCATCTGACCTGGCGCAGCGGCCGCGGCGATGCGCTGGCCGAGCGCGAGGATGCCCTGCACGCAGCCGCCCGCGCCCTGCAAGCGGGGGCGCTGATTGCGGTCAAGGGGATGGGGGGTTATCACCTGATATGTGATGCTCGCAATGAACAGAGTGTGGCCAGATTGCGAACACTCAAGCGGCGCGCGCGCAAGCCGCTGGCGGTGATGATGGGTTCCCTTGCCGAGGCCAAACTGCATGTCACCGGCTGCGAAGACGAGTGGCAACTGCTCGCCTCTCAGGCCAGACCCATTACCCTGCTGCGCAAGCGCAAAAACGATGATCGGCTCTCAGAATCGCAGCAACCTGCGGCCCCGCTGGCCGAGGGGATAGCCCCCGGCATCCCCTACCTTGGAGTTATGCTCCCCTATACCCCGCTCCATCAGCTGCTGCTGGATGCCTGCGCCATGCCGCTGGTGGCCACCAGCGCCAATGGTCGCGGCAGCCCGATCCTTATCGAGTGCGAGGGGGTGGTCAGGGAACTCGGCAGCGAGATTGACGGCATCTTGGATCACAACCGCCCCATCCTGCACCCGTGCGACGACAGTCTGGTGCAGTGGGCGGGCGGGCGGCGCCAGACGTTGCGCCTCGCCCGGGGCTATGCCCCCTGCACCCCCAGCCTGCAAGAGGCGGTCAAGGCGCCGCTCTTGGCTGTCGGGGCGCAGCAGAAGAACCAGCTGGCGCTCGCCTTCGGCCGCCAGCGCATCTACAGCCCCTATATCGGCGATCTGCATAGCCTGCCGATGCAGGACCACTTCGAGCAGACCCTGGCCACCTTTCGCGATCTCTACGATCTCAAACCCGAACTGCTGGTCTCGGATCGCCACCCGGGCTACCTCAGCCACCAGTGGGCCAAAAACTATTGCCGCGACCATGGTGCCACCCACCTCCAGGTGCAGCACCATCACGCCCACCTGCTGGGGGTGATGGTCGAGCACAACATCACAGGCCCTGTGCTGGGGGTTGCCTTCGATGGCACCGGCCTTGGGGATGACGGCACCCTCTGGGGCGGCGAGCTGCTGCTGGCCGATGTAAAGGGCTTCGAACGCGTTGCCCACCTCAAACCCTTCAAGCTGATCGGCGGCGAGGCGGCCATCCGCGAGCCGGTGCGCCAACTGCTGGGGATGCTGTTTGAATCGCACAGTCCTGAGCAGATCCGCGCCCTCGATATTCCGGCGATCAAGCAACTGCCTCTCGAGCGGATCAGCAACCTGCACCAGCTCTGGCATCTCGGTCGCAACGCCCCTTACACCAGCTCCATCGGTCGGCTGTTCGATGCGGTGGCGGCGCTGTTGGGCCTTGTCGATACCCCGGATTACGAGGGCGAAGCGGGACTCTTGCTGGAGGCAGCCGCCTTGCAGCTTGCCCCCGATGAACAGCCCTTCCCCCTCGCCTTTGATCTCAGCCAATCAACAGAGGGGCCACTGCAGTTCGAGTGGGCCGAGCTCATCCATACCCTTGTCAACGAGCGGCGCCAAGGCACCGCCACCGCCCGCCGGGCTGCCGGTTTTATCCGCGCCATCAGCAAGCTGGTCATCGACCTTGCCGGGCGTTTCCCCGGCTATCCGGTGGTACTGGGGGGCGGCGTGTTTCAAAACCGGGTGTTGATGGACCAGCTGGTCCCCGCACTCGAAGCCGCCGGCCGGCAGGTATTGACCTCTGAAACCCTGCCGCTCAATGACGGTGGCATCGCCGCCGGTCAGCTCTGGTTTGCCATCCACCATCTTGCCACGCACCAGCCTGTCACCACCGGTTGTGCCACCTTGTCGGAGTCCTGAAATCCATGTGTCTATCCATTCCCTCTCAGGTGGTGCAGCTGCACCCCGAAGATAACTGCGTCACCGTCGACACCCTGGGAGTGCAGCGGCGCGTCAGCTGCATGCTGCTCGAGGAGCCTCTCCAGGTAGGCGATTATGTGCTGCTCCATATCGGCTTTGTGATGAGCAAGATTGACGAAGAGGAGGCGCAGGCCAGCCTCGAGAGCTTCCGCCAGATGGTGGCCCTGATGCCCAAACAGGATATCTTGCCATGCTGACCTTGAATGACCTGTTTCAGGGCTTTCGCCAGCCCGAGGTGATCCGTGCCCTCGCCGCCCAGATCACTGAACTGGCCAAAGATCTGCCCGAGCCGCTGCGGGTGATGGAGGTGTGCGGCGGCCATACCCACACCATCATGAAATACGGCCTGCACCAGTTGCTGCCGGCCAGCATCGAGTTCGTCCACGGCCCCGGCTGCCCGGTCTGCATCATGCCCAAAGAGCGCATCGATCAGGCCATCGAGCTGGCTTGCCAACCGAACGTCATTCTGGTCACCCTTGGGGACATGATCCGGGTGCCGGGCTCCAAAGGCACATTGGCCCAACAGCGGGCCAAGGGGAGCGATATCCGCCCCGTCTATGACCCCCTCGATGCCCTGCGCATCGCCCGTGAGAACCCGGACAAAACCGTGGTCTTCTTCGCCATCGGTTTCGAGACCTCCACCCCGATGACGGCCGCCTTGTTGGCTGCGGCTGAAGCTGAGGGGATTGAGAACCTGCTGTTTCATATCAACCATGTGCTGGTGCCCCCCGCCATTCATGCGGTGATGGCCGACGGGGTGGCCAAGGTGAACGCCTTTATCGGCCCCTCCCACGTCAGCGTCATCACCGGCGCCGATATCTACCTGCCCATCGTCGATCGCTATCAGGTGCCGGTGGTGGTGAGTGGCTTCGAGCCGGTGGACGTGATGGAGGCGCTCTTGATGATGGTGCGCCAGAAGGTGAAGGGTCGCTACGCGCTGGAGGTGCAGTACAGCCGCGCCGTCACCGCCAGTGGCAATAAAGCCGCCCAGCGGCTGGTCGAGCGCTTTTTCGAGACCCGCGAGCACTTTCGCTGGCGAGGTCTGGGAGATATCAACGCCTCCGCCCTGCGCCTGCGCGATGCGTTTGCCAAGCGCGATGCGGAGCGTCACTTTGCACTCAATCAGACTCCCATCGATGACCACAAGGCGTGCCAGTGCGCCGATATCCTGCGCGGCCTGGCCAAACCGAACCAGTGCAAAGTCTTTGGCCGGGGCTGCACCCCGACCCAGCCCATGGGCAGCTGCATGGTCAGCTCCGAAGGGGCTTGCAATGCCTACTACCGATATATGGGGATCCAATGAGAGAAATTCAGTTAAGCCACGGCGGTCGGGTGATGAGGAGAGATGAACCAGCCTGTTTCTGCAATCTTGTGGAGAACCAGACCCGATGAGAGAAATCCAACTTAGCCACGGCGGCGGCGGCGTGGAGATGAACCAGCTGATCAACCAGCTCTTCTTTCGCCACTTTGGCAACGAGATCCTGCTGCGCGGTGAAGATGCCGCCCTGCTGCCGGTAAGCGGCCCCATCGCCTTTACCACCGACAGCTTTACCGTCTCGCCGCTCTTCTTCGAGGGGGGCGATATCGGCAAGCTGGCCATCGCCGGTACGGTCAATGATCTCGCCATGATGGGGGCCAAACCCGAGTATCTGAGCGCCAGCTTTATCATCGAGGAGGGGTTCCCCTACGCCGATCTCGCCCGCATCGTCGAGTCGATGGCAGCAGAGCTTGCCAAAAGCGGCGCCCGCATCGTCTGCGGCGACACCAAGGTGGTGCCCAAGGGGGCGGCCGACAAGATCTTTATCAACACCTGCGGGGTCGGTACCTTCCCGCTGCCCGAACAGAGCCGGGGCATCTCGGTACGCAACCTCAAGGCCGGTGACGCCATTCTGGTGTCGCGGGATATCGGCCGCCACGGCGCCTGCATCCTGATGGCCCGCGACGCACTGCAACTGGGATCCGATCTGAAAAGCGACTGCACCACCCTCTGGCCGCAGGTCGAAGCGCTACTGAAGGCCGGCATTACCCCTCACGCCCTGCGCGATGCCACCCGCGGTGGCCTTGCCGCCGTGCTCAACGAGTGGAGCACCGCCTCCCAGGTGGCCATCGAACTGGAAGAGTCCGCCATTCCGGTCTGCGATCCGGTGCGGGGCCTGTGCGAACTCTACGGTTTCGAACCCCATGATCTCGCCAACGAGGGGACCATGGTGCTGGCCCTGCCTGCCGAACAGGCGCAGGACGCGCTGGGCATCTTGCGGCAGTTCAACCCAGCAGCCAGCCAGATCGGCGTGGTGCAGGCAAGCGATCGCCACAAGGTGATCCTGAACAACCCTTGGGGTAGCCGCCGTTATCTGGAGCTGCCGCAAGGGGAGCTGCTGCCGCGGATCTGTTGAGCAACCATGCCGTTCCGTCAATTACAGGGAGGAGTCACTGCTCCTCCCCATCTCGGTTAAGGAGCCACCATGCACGAAATGTCTCTGGCCATGGCCGCCATCGATCTGGCGGCCGAGCAGGCCACCCAGCGGGGCTTTACCAAGGTGACCGCCCTCTGGCTCGAGGTCGGCAGCTTCTCCTGCGTCGACCCGGACACCATTGCCTTCTGTTTCGAGGCGGCCGCCAAGGGCACCGCCGTCGAAGGGGCCCAGCTGCACTTTCAGCACCAGGCGGCAGAGGCCTGGTGTTACGACTGCAACCAGACGGTCACCCTCACCGAGCGCGGGCAGGCCTGCCCCGGGTGTGGCGGATACAAATTACGAGTCGCGCAAGGGAACAGCCTGCGCATCACCGACATCGAGGTAAGTTGATATGTGTAGCGTATGCGGATGCGGCCAGGCGCGGATCGCCGGCCATGAACACGATCATGAGCATCATCACGAACATGAACATCACCATGAACATGGGCATGAGCACGACCATCATCATCATGACCACGAGCAGAGTGCGCAGCGTACCCTGATCATTCACCACCACTATCACCATCAGGGGGATGTCCATCACCACTACCACGGGGTGCGGGCACCCATAAGTCATGAGGGGCATGAGCACCACCATGATCACCCCCACGACCATCATCATGAACATGCCCACTCTCATGACCACGGCCATTCCCACGCGCATCCCCATGATCACAGCCATGACCATGACCATGACCATGACCATGACCATGACCATCAGCAGGGTGATCTGCACTATGGCAAAGGGGAAGCGGGATTGTCAGTGCCCGGCATGGGACAGCGCCAACTGATCGCCATCGAGATGGACGTGCTGGCCAAGAACAATTCACTGGCGGCCCACAACCGCGAGCACTTCACTGCCGCAGACCAACTGGTGCTCAACCTGGTGTCGAGCCCGGGTTCAGGCAAGACCACTTTGCTCTGCGAAACCCTGCGCCAGCTGGCCGACAAGCGCCCCTGCGCCGTGCTCGAAGGGGATCAACAGACAAGCAGTGATGCGGATCGCATTCGTGCCACCGGTGTCCCTGCCGTGCAGATCAACACCGGCAAGGGCTGCCATCTGGATGCCAAAATGGTCCACGATGCCTGCCACCAGCTGCCCGCCAATCCCGGGGGCATCCTCTTTATCGAGAACGTGGGCAATCTGGTCTGCCCCGCCAGCTTCGATCTCGGCGAGAAGTACAAGGTAGCGATCCTCTCCGTCACCGAGGGGGAAGAGAAGCCGCTGAAATACCCGGACATGTTCGCCGCCGCCCAGCTGATGGTGATCAACAAGATCGATCTGCTGCCCTATGTCAGCTTTGACGTGGCCCGCTGCATCGAGAACGCCAAACGGGTCAACCCCTATATCCAGGTGATCCAGGTCAGCGCCACCACGGGTGAAGGGATGGATGCCTGGCTCAACTGGCTGGCCACGGCCTGAACCAGAACCGGTTAAACGCCGCTGATAACGGTAGAAAACAAGAGAGGGAGGCTGATGCCTCCCTCTCTTTTATCTGCGTACTTTGCCAACAATTCCTCTGTCCAGAATGGCCAGCGTTTCATACTCGCCCCTCACCCTGGCCCTCTCCCCAGGGAGAGGGAACCGGTTCGTGGATGCCGCGACTATACGACTCCCTCAACCCCCTCAGGGTGCTTCGAGCATAACAACCAGCCATATTTTCAAACCCCGAAGTTCTCCAAACCCTAAACCCTGAGCGTGATGAGATGGCTCCTTCTGTTCCCTCCTCCCCTTGCGGGAGAAGGGCTGGGGATGAGGGGGAACTAACCCTTAAGCAGCACTTTCGGCCAGCACCATAGGCTCAGGCTGCACCTCACCAAAGCGCAACACCCGATGGCAGATCTGGCGCAATAATGCCTGTTGGTGACTGAAGACAAGCATGGCGAGCCCGCGCTGCTCGCACTCAACCATCAACTCCCGCCAGAGTTGACGCTGGATTTGCGGATCCAGCTGGGCGGTCACCTCATCGGCAATCAGCAACCGGGTGCGGGGATCGAGGGCACGCAGCAGTGCGATACGGGCCAGCTCACCACCGGAGAGCTGACCGGGTTTACGACCAAGCCAGGCAGGCTTGACCATAAAACGGACCAGCATGGCGTCATCGGGGCGCCATACATCCCAGAGCGCCTGCCCGGTAGTGCGATAGGGATTGAAGGTAAGCTCCGGATGCTGGGGCACCAGCTGGATGGGGTGATAACCTTTTACCTGTTCAGGCACAGACTGCCCATCCAGCAGGATCTGCCCACCCGCCCCAACCGGTTGCCAACCCGCCAATACCCGCCCCAGAGTGGTCTTGCCATAACCGCTCGGCGCAGAGATGCCGAGCCGCTCGCCCGCTTTCACCGTCAGCGATAGCCCCTGCCAGAGGGGGCGTTCCCCCTGGGCAATGGTGAGATTTCGTACTTCCAGCATCAGGACACCTCCGGCGCAGAGAAGAGCGCATTGAATTCCGACAGCGCCTGCCACTGAATATCTGCCGCGCAGCACACGGCCAGTCTCAGAGATACCAGCATCAGGAAACTTCCGGCACAGAGAAGAGCGAATTGAACTCCGGCAGCGCCTGCCAGTGGGCACGAAGCATCTCGCTCCCCTGCCCCTGGCGCAGATGGTGGCAGCTCAAGGTGTCGCTCACCTGGCCCTGATGCAGCGCGACTATGCGATCGGCAAAACGGGCCGCCAGCGCCAGATCGTGGGTGACCCAGAGGATACCGCGGCCCTGATTGGCCAATTCACGCAACTGGCTGAGCAGCTGGCAGGCCAGCCCCTCGTCGAGCCAGGCGGTGATCTCGTCCGCCAGAATGTAGCGGGCACCGCCAAGGGCCGCGGTGCAGGCCAGAATGCGCTTGGCCATGCCACCGGAGAGCTGGCGCGGATAGCTGTCCAGCGTGGTGGCGGGCAGCTGGTAACGCAGCAGCTGCTCACCGAGCCGCTCGCGAGAACCGCTCTGACCGCAGAGGCGCGCCGCACGCCCCAGCTGACGCTCCACCGTCAGCAGTGGATTGAGGGCGCTCACCCCCTGCGGCACATAACAGAGGGTGTGGCCGCGCAGTCCGGCCCGGCTGGCGTCGCACAGGGGCGTGCCATCGAGGGAGATGGCGCCGCGCATGCGCAGATTATCCGGCAGCAGAGTCAGGGCGCTTTGCAACAGCAGGCTCTTGCCCTCGCCGCTCCCCCCCACCAGTGCCACTATCTCCCCCGGCGCCAGTTGCAGGCTGATATCGGTCAGCAAAGGCCGCCAGCTGCACCGTCCCAGCCAGGAGTAGTGGGCCGCCTCTATGGTCACCTGGTCGAAGCTCAGCATGGTTCACCCCCAAACCAGAGTTGTTGAAGGGCGCGCGAGTCACCTGATCGAACAGCGGCGCCAGCCAGACTGTGCTGACGCCAGATGGCGCTTTCAAAACTCAGCATGGTTCTCCCCCAAACCAGAGTTGTTGCAGGGCGCGCGAGTCACCTGATCGAACAGCGGCGCCAGCCAGACTGTGCTGACGCCAGATGGCGCTTTCAAAACTCAGCATGGTTCTCCCCCAAACCAGAGTTGTTGCAGGGCGCGAGTGGCCTGATCAAACAGTAAAACCAACGTCAGCAGCATCAGACCGGGGAAGAGGGCCAGCCACCAACCGCCACCGGCCAGATAACGCAAGGCATCGGCCAGCAGCAAGCCCAGCGAGGCCTCGTGGGCCGCCAGACCAAAGCCGAGGAAGCTCAGCGCCGCGCTGTGCAGCACCGCGTGGGGGAACATCAGCAAGGTGCCGATAAACCACTGGGGCAACAGCCCCGGCAGCAGGTGGGTGCACCAGCGGCGCAGCGCCCCCATCCCCTGACAGCGGGCCAGCACCACATAGTCACTGCTGGCGATCCGCCGCGCCTCGGCGCAGAGAATGAGCGCCAGCTTGGGCCAGTGGGTGAGCGCCACCGCCAGGATCACCCCGCGCATGCCACCCCCTGCGGTAAAGCAGATCAGGATCAACAACAGCATATGGGGCAGCGCCAGCATGGCGTCGATCACCAGCCGCACCGCCGCATCGCACCTGGGATGAATGAGCGAGACACTGGCCGCCACCATGGCCAGCAGGCCGCTGCACAGGGCCGTGCCTAGCCCCAACTCCAGACTGGTGAGGGTGCCCTGAAAGGCGCGCAGCCAGAGATCCCGACCCATCTGATCGGTGCCGAACCAGTGAATCAGCGAGGGGGGCTGCTGGCGGGCCAGCAGATCCATCGGCACATCCTGATGAGAGAGGCTCCAACCATAGCTGGCCAGCAGCAGCAGGCAGATCAGCGCAAAACCCAGACGCAGCAAGGAGGGGAGCGGATTAAACAGCATGCACCCCCTCCCAACCCCGGTTGATGCGGGCCAGCAGCACCCGCGCCGCCGTGTTGCCCAAAAAGACCAGCAGGGTGCAGAAGAGCACGATTCCCATCAGCAGGGGGATATCTCCCCGCAGCCCCGCATCCACGGTGGCCTGGCCGAGCCCCGGATAGGAGAAAACCCTCTCTGCCAGGAGCGATCCACCGATAAGCTCACCGAGCGATGCAAACTGCAGGCAGATCGCCGGCGTCAGAGCGTGGCGCAGCACGTGAAAGCGCAGCATGGGCCAGCCGCCATCCCCCTGGGCGCGGGCATAGCGAATAAAGTCGCTCGCCAGCACCTCGGCCACCCGCTCCCGGGTATGCAGGGCGATATTGCCAAGCCCCAGCAGCGCCAGGGTGGTGACCGGCAGCAACAGATGGCGTAACCGCATCAACCAGTCCACCTCATCGGCAACGAGGCCCGGTGTCCAGGCGCAGCAGACCGGCAACAAGGGCCAATGCACCGCAAACAGCGCCAGCAGCAAGAGGCCCACCCAGAAGGTGGGCAAGGAGGCGAGCAGGTAGGCAAAGCGGCAAATCAGGCGATCGGGCCAGCGGTTGAGATAGCGACCGGCGCAGAGGCCAAGCAGGATGCCGAACAAGCCGGAGAGCAGCCAGGCCCCCGCCAACAGCAGGAAGGAGGCAGCAAAGCGCTGGCCTATGACTGCACCCACCGGTGCGTTGTAGAGCATGGAGTAGCCGAGATCCCCCTGCAGCACCTGGCTGAACCAGTGCCAGTAGCGCAGCCAGAGCGGCTGATCTAGCCCCCAGCGAGCGGCGATGCGGGCGTATTGCTCGGGCGGTACATGGAGTAGATCGTTGCCGATATAGGCCTTGACGGGGTCGATGGGGGAGTAGCTCAGCAGCACAAAGGTGGCGACAGAGACCAGACAGAGCAGCCCTGCCAAACGCAGCAGGGCTTTCAGTGTTGCAGTCATCATGGTGGACGAACTTAGCGGCACGTCCACCGCCAATCCTGTAGGTTGTTGAGCAGGGACCAGCTACCGTGAATTTCCGGCGCCCCCTTGCCAAGGTCGATGCAGCGGTTGGCGAGATAAGTGTGCTGCACGTTGAGCAGCCAGGCCCAGGCGGCATCCCCCTGCACTCCGGCACCGGTCTTGCCATCCCACTCCACCTGCTGCCAGAACGGCACGGCCGCCTGCCAGTCGGGGGCATCCAGCGCCTGCTTGAGGTGGCCATCCACCACCGGATTGCTGTAATAACCCGGGTTGTAGAACTCCACGCCGGCGGAGCCGCTCTGGTAGTGATGATAGAGCTCCATGGGATCCAGACTCCCCCACCCCATCAGCACCGGATTGGCGTGCATCTCGCGCTCCACCTGCTCCCAGCTGCCGGACTTGAGGCTCACCTCGAGGCCGATGGGTTTGAGCATGGCCCGCACCGCTTCCGCCAGATCCCGGCGGGTGCTGTCACCGCTGGTGTACCAGAGGGTAAAGGCGGCGCGCAGATTGCCTTTGTGGCGAACGCCATCGCTCCCCATCTTCCAGCCTGCCTCATCGAGCAGGGCGTTGGCGTGGGCCGCATCCCCGTCCTTGAAAGCGGTGGCTTTGTTCAGCCAGGGCAAGCCCTCTACCGCGCTGTAGGCGGGGATGGCATGCCCCTCCAGCAGCTGGTCAGCCAGCAGCTGGCGGTCGATGGCGTAGTTGATGGCGCGGCGCACCGCCACGTCCGAGGTCACGTCGTTGCCGATGGGATAGCCCTTGGCATCTTTGCCGCCCGCTGGCGGAATAGGGAAGACGATACCGCGGTTTTCCACACTCGGGCGCACCCACAGCTTGAGGGAGGCAGGGACTGTAGGCGCCGGCGACGGAGCGATGCGCACCAGATCGAGCTGGCTGCTCTGGGCGGCGGCGTAGGCGCTCTCTTCATCGATAAAGACAAACACCAGCCGCTTGAAGCCATTGCTGCCACCGGCGTAATGGGGGTTGGCCTCCACCACCAGCTGTTGACCGGGCAGGAAGCTCACCAGCCGGTAAGGGCCGGCGCCGACCGGATGGCGGGCGTAAGCTTTTGCGTCGTAATCCCGCTTCGACACTATCCCCAGCGATCCCAGCACGTTGACGAAGGTACTCTGGGGAGCGCTTAAAGAGATGGCCACCTCGGTGGGCGAGAGCACCCTGGCCGAGACAAAGTTGCCCATGTCGATTTTGCCGCCGCCCTGGGCTGCGCTGTTGTAGGTAAAGGCCACGTCTTCGGCGGTGAGCGGCGCGCCGTTGGAGAATTTAAGATCCGGCTTGAGGCGGATAAGCCACCCCTTGCCATCCTGGTTCGGGGTCACCGATTGGGTGAGCACGTTCTGCCAGCTGAGGTCGGCGTTTTGCTTGAGCAGCGGGCTGTGCAGCAGCAGGTAGCTGCCGTGGCTCCAGCCAAGCAGGGGGTCGAACCCTTCGGTGGGCTCACTGCCGATGGCGAGCTTGAGCTCGGCGGGGACGGGCTGGGCTGCCAGCGCCATGGAAGATAAACCGCCCGAAAGCAGGGCCAGCAAGGCGGCCGCCGTGGCAGAGAGGCCTTTGCGGCGGCCGGCGTTGCTACCTGAGTGGCAGCCAAAGCATTGAATGGTCATAAGATCCCTTGTTCGTTTTACCACTCACTATCGAAAAACAGGGGCACGACAGAAGCGAGTGAGGGGCCAAAACGGCCCCTATTCTAAACTTGATTTCGTGTGAAACCTAGCTTCGTGCTGGCGATGGTTATCGCGTTCTGCGGCCCGCAAACAGCCGTCTGCGTCCCAGATCAACCTCACCAGCACCTTGCTGCACCGGAAGCGAAAGCAACATCTTGAGGGTGCTGCTCACCAGCGCCCGCCCCTCGTCGGCCCCCAGATGCGGGTCGATGGGGGACATGAGCGAGCAGGCCAGCAACTGCCCCGTCTCGGGCAATGCCCCCACCATAAAGGTCAGGTTGCCGCAGGGGAGCTGCAGGGCGAGGCGTTCGCTGCTGCGCACCGGCCAGAGCTGATCCGGCCCCGGCAGCACCACCACGCTCAGCATCCAGGGGGTGAGCACGCAGCCGAGCCACTGCCCTTCAAACAGGGTGCACTCGGCGACTATGGGCATGGCAGCGTGATAGAACGGCAACGCCTGCATCTCTTGCTGCGCGATCCGCTCGTACTGGGCCACCAGGCGCGGTGCAGGGTTCGTGGCAAAGCCGGCAAACTCCTGCGCCGGCTCTTTCACGGCTTCGTTCACTGCCTCATTCACAATGGATTGCGCCATACGCCCTCCCGCGCTCGCTCGGCCTTCTCCTGCTCAGAGAGCGGGATGGCCGGTGCCCCCAGACTGGCCAGCAGAGTCAAAATCCGATCCGTCGCCTCCCCCATGGCAGCCGCCACCACAGGGGTGAGGCCGATGCGGGGCTCGAGGGATTCTGGCTCGACCCCGATCAGGGTGAGCCGCCTGGGGGATTCCCCCGTCATGTGCAGCGCCGAGAGCACATCCGCCAGCCCCAGCTGATGGGGAGAGATCTTGCGACCGAACAGGGTCGGGATCTCCTCATCCTTCAGGGTCACCACAGTACCCGGTGGATTGCCGCTGCGCACCGCGTCCGCCAAGATGATGTGGTCGCGACTGGCCATGGCTTCGAGCAGTTCCATGCCGGCGGTGCCGCCGTCAAGCAGCTCGATGCCGGGGGCGAAACGGTAGTCGCGCTCCAGCCCCTCGACGATGCGCACACCGACGGCCTCGTCACTCAACAGCAGGTTGCCCACGCCCAGGATCAGGGTGTTCATCACAGCACCTTCACCTGAGTCGTTTCACCACTCTGGGTATCCACCACGTGCACCGCGCAGGACATGCAGGGGTCGAACGAATGGATAGTGCGCACCACCTCCAGCGGCTTGGCAGGATCCGCCACCGGGGTGCCTACCAGGGATTGCTCGTAGGGGCCGGGCTCGTCGTTGAAGTTGCGCGGACCCGAGTTCCAGGTCGACGGCACCACCGCCTGATAGTTCTCGATCTTGCCGCCCTTGATGACGATCCAGTGGGAGAGCATGCCGCGCGGCGCCTCTTCAAAGCCCACCCCGCGAAACTCCTTGTCCGCCGGGATCTCGGTCTTGATGTAGGCGCTGACATCCCCCTTGCCGATGTTGTCCACCAGCGCCTGCCACTGATGTGACAAGGTGTCTTTGAGCACGCAGCAGCGCACCGCCCGGCCGATGATGCGGCCCAGGGTGGAGTGCAGCTGTTCGGTCTTGATGGCAGAGCCGGTGAGCGTTTTGTAGAGGCCGTTCAGCTGATCGAAGTGCGCCACCGTCTCCGGGTGCTTGGCGGCCAGCTTGACCAGGAGGTCTGCGAGCGGCCCCACCTCCACCACCTTGCCGTAGAAGGTGGGGGATTTGACCCAGGAGTACTTGCCGTCATCCTGCCAGCCGGTGTAGTTGGGCTCGGTCTTGCCCTCCCACGGCTTGAGGGGTTCGTCATCCTTGTACCAGGCGTGCTTGTTGCTCTCGGCGATGCCATCCATCAGCCAGGCATCCTGATGGCTCTCGATGGGGCGATAGCCGGCCAGATCGCCGTTCTCGATGTAGCCGCCGGGCATCAGGAAGCTGCCGCCCTCCCCATCGGTAGGCAGCTCAGGCACGCTCAGGTAGTGCCTGGCCCCCTGCCCCAGGTTCAGCCACTCGGGGTAGTGCGCGGCTATGATGGCGGCATCCACCTTGTAGACCTGCTCGATGAACTCGCCGAGCCGGTCGATAAAGCTCTTCACATACATGAGGCGCTCGAGGTTGAGCACGCTCGGTGCATCCAGGTTGATGGGGTTGGCCACCCCGCCCACCGCCAGGTTCTGGATGTGGGGAGTCTTGCCGCCGAGGATGGCGACGATGCGGTTGGCATCGCGCTGGCACTCCAGTGCCTGCAGGTAGTGGGCCACGGCGATGAGGTTCACCTCCGGGCTCAGTTTCATCGCCTTGTGGCCCCAGTAGCCGTTGGCGAAGATGCCGAGCTGACCGCTCGCCACCAGGGCGCGGATCTTGTCCTGCACCTTGGTCAGCTCCTCGGCGCTGTTGAGGGACCAGGTCGATACCCCCTTGAGCATGTCTGCCGCTTTTTGTGGATTGGCCTGCAATGCGGCGGTGATGTCCACCCAGTCCAGCGCGGAGAGCTGATAGAAGTGGACGATGTGATCGTGGATATTGTGGGCCGCGATGATCAGGTTGCGGATAAACTGGGCGTTGACCGGCACCTTGGCGCCGATGGCGTTCTCCACCGCCCGCACCGAGGCGATGGCGTGAATGGAGGTGCACACCCCGCAGATGCGCTGCACTATCATCCAGGCATCGCGCGGGTCGTTGCCCTTGACGATCTCCTCCATCCCGCGCCACATGGTGCCGGACGACCAGGCCTTGGTGACGACTCCGCCTTCGATTTCACAGTCGATACGCAGGTGACCCTCGATGCGGGTGATGGGGTCTATGGTGATACGTTGGCTCATACGTTGGCTTTCCCTCGGGCCTGATAATCTTGGTGAACACGTTCAAGTGATGGCAGTACCGGCAAGAGCCGGATCAGCAGCAAATAGGCACACACCTCGATGGCGACGAAGCCCAGGGAGATCAGCACTTCCGCCGCGGAGGGGAAGTAGTGGTAGCCATTGCCGGGGTTGAAGGCGAGCAGGGAGTAGTCCAGTCGCCAGAGGGCGGCGCCCAGCAGCATGCTGAGGGCCCCCAGGAACAACATGCGCGAATCGCGGCGGCTCTTGTCCCAGTGGAACACCAGCAGCGGGAAGATCATCAGCGCGATCTCGCTCCAGAACATGATGGAGTAACGGTTAAATTCGGAGAGATAGGCCGACTTGTCGTTGATGACGATCTCGGCAAAGCGCAGCGCCACGAACAGGATCAGGAAGATGTCGATCACCTGGGTCAGCTTGTAGAACAGCGACTTCTCGTTGGGGCCGCGCCCCGCCAGCCCCGCCTGCACCAGGGAGCCTTCAAACACGACGATGGAGAAGCCCATGATGAAGGCGGTCAGAAGCGAGAAGACCGGCAGCAGCTCGTAGCTTTGCCAGAGCGGATGGATCTTCTGCCCCGCCACTATCATCAGGGATCCCATGGAGGATTGGTGCATGGTGGGCAGCAGGGCCCCCAGCGCCAGGATGAAGAACATGATCTTGTTGAGCCGCGCCATGGAGGTCTTCCAGCCGAACTTCTCCAACAACACGGGGGCAAACTCCAGCGCCATCACCCCGATGTAGATGGTCATGCAGACCGCCGTCTCGAACAGCACCGAGGAGGTGTTGAAGAAACCAGGAATGTAGAAGTAGGGCAAGTTCCAGTAACGGCCGACGTCGATGGTGATGGAGAGACCACCCAACGAATAACCGAACAGGCTCGCCAAGAGCGCCGGTCGCACCAGCGGGTGATACTCGCCCCGGTTGAAGACGTAGACGGCCCAGGCCAGCGCCCAGCCGCCGCAGGCGAAACCGGTGCCGATCAGCAGATCGAACGAGATCCAGAGCCCCCAGGGGTAGCCGCCGTTCAGATCGGTGACCGAGCCCAGCCCGAAGATGAGGCGTTTGAGGATCAGCATGCCGCACAGGATGACGAACGGCGCCAGCACCATGACCGGCCAGCTGACCAGCCTGCCCCCCAGCGGATGTGCCTTGTGATTACTCATGATCCTTGCCTCCCGATTGCTTGTCATGGCCCGCGTGCGAGTCATGATCGTCGCCATCCTGATGGTCCTTGGTGTTGCGGCGAATGAGCACCGAGAGCCCGGTCAGCACCACCAGCGGCAGCACCATCCCCTTGTAGAGGGTGTGCTGGATGTGCTCGGAGCGGGCGCCAGAGGAGAGCTCCGGCAAGTCAGGCATGTCGAGCTTGCTGTAGGGCACCCCGGCCAGCACCAGCACCTGGGTGCCGCCCCCCTCCTTCTCGCCATAGACGTAAGGCTGGTAGTTGGGCACTTCATGCAGGTAGGGGTCATTGGCGCTGAAGGTCTGGCGCGGGTAGGCATATTCGCTGCCCGGGGTGGCCAGCAGCCGGCGCTTGGCCTCGGCCATCAGCGCCTCGCGGGTGCCGAAGATGACGGCGCCGGTGGGGCACACCTCGACGCAGCCGGGCAATTTGCCCTGATCGATGCGCGCAAGCCCCTTCTGGTTGCAGAGCTCGCACTTGTGGATCGCCCCGAACGGGTTGTCGTAGTCATATTTGGGCACGTCGAACGGGCAGCCCACCATGCAGTAGCGGCAGCCGGTGCAGACGTCCGGGTCGTAGTGGACGATGCCGGTCCTGGGATCCTTGGTCAGCGCCTGCACCGGACAGACGGAGACGCAGTTGGGATCGACGCAGTGCATGCACTGCTTCTTGATGTAGGCATAGCCATCCACCAGCTGATCCTTGTGCTCACCCGTGCCGCTCTTCCACACCTGAATGATGTTGTTGGTGTAGGGGCTCAGCTTGTCGTTGTTGGACCAGGTCGCTTCCCCGGCCGGATTGGCCGGGTTGCCGTTGAGACGCTGACACTCCGCCACACAGGCCTGGCAGCCGATGCAGAGGGTGGAGTCGTAGAGCATGCCGAGCGCGCCGGGAATGGGCGGCTTGTTCTGTGCCGCCGCCAGGGCAGTGCCGGAGACGGTGGTGCCCGCCGCCAGCGCACCGACGGAGGCGAATTTGAGGAAATTGCGTCTGTTCACGGTCACTCCTCCCGTGAGGTGTGCTGCCCGGCTTCATGGCGCTTCTGCTGGCGGCCGAGCTCGCGCACCGTCATCAGACTCACCCCGACCAGCACCCCGAGCGCCCCACCGATAAGGCCGGTGGCGGTGGGCGACATGTGCCCTCCCTCCTGGATGGCCACGTCGGGCTTGTTCACCCGCGGGGTGGGATTCTCCACCTTGGCGAGCTGGAAGATCCCCTTGCTGAACCCCACCCCCTGCTCGTTGCAGCCGTAGCAGGGGTGGCCGATGCCCACCGGCCAGATGCCGCCGCCCACGTCGCAGAACTCCAGGGTCGAGCAGTTGCCGTAGGTCTCCGGCCCTTTGCAGCCCAGATGGTAGAGACACCAGCCTTGACGGTGGCCCTCATCGCCAAACTCCTTGGCAAAACGCCCTGCGTCGAAGTGCGGACGACGCTCGCAGTTCTCGTGGATGAGCCGCTCATAGGCAAACAGCGGCCGCTTCTTGGCATCGTGCGTCGGCAGCTTGCCGTAGGTGATGTAGTAAGCGACCGTGGTGAGAAAGTTGTGGGGATTGGGCGGGCAGCCCGGGATATTGATAATCGGCGTGCCGAGGTTGCCGAGGGCCTCCTCCAAGCTGACGGCGCCGGTGGGGTTGCCACCGCTGGCGGGCACTCCGCCCCAGGCGGCGCAGGAGCCGATGGCGATGACGGCAGCCGCATCGGCAGCCGCACGGCGAATATGGTCGACGATGGGCTCACCGGCCACCATGCAGTAGATGCCGCCATCTTTAAGCGGGATGGAGCCATCCACCACCAGCACATACTTGCCCTTGTAGCGTTCGATGGCATTGTGCTTGTTCTCTTCGGCCTGATGACCGAAGGCCGCCGAGAGCACCTCGTGGTACTCCAGCGAAATGGTGTTGAGGATCAGGTTCTCGATGGTGGGGTGGGTGGCGCGCAGCAGCGACTCGGTGCAACCGGTACACTCCTGCGCCCCGATCCAGATCACCGGTGGCCGCTCGGGGCTGGTGAGCGCGGTAGCCATCTTGGCGACGGCGTGTTGGCTTAATCCAAGGGTTGCGGCCATCCCGGCGCACAATTTCATGAAGTCACGGCGATTAATTCCATGAGCCGATAAAAAAGTATCCTCGACCATTCTTTTTATTCCCGTAGTGAGCACTTGTTTGATAAATGCTTAAT
>NZ_NEVB01000228.1:0-22314 GCF_002259925.1 Aeromonas sp. A35_P
GGGGGGGGTAATGGAACAAAAAGTCAGATTTGGGAGTAAATACGTCCGAATTTTGAAGTAATGAAATTTTAAAATGTGGGCATATTACTCATGATGAAGGTGCGATCCACTTGTTCGCACCTTCCTTAACGCACTGAGTTATCAGACCAAGCTGGATTCGCAGATATTGGCGGTATTGCCAGCCGGTCGCCGAACCTTCGGGCGGATGGCGAGATCATCGATTCAGCGTCGCCTCGGCAGACCAAGGGGCTTGTTGTAGCAGCGACAAACCCAAGATGTGAGTTAATAGCATAGCTTTGGGCCATCAGTTGTTGATGGCCCTCTGTCATTTATGCAAACAGCAGTTGGGTCAGGTAGCCCATCATGACGGCCATCCCCAGTATAACGGTCAGGAACGCTACAATCATGGAGGTTCTGAACATCGATTTGAGCAGGATCACCTCGGTCAGGCTGGCTCCTGCACTACCGATAATCAGTGCCATCACCGCACCCATGCCCATTCCTTTGCCCAGTAATACCGATGCCAGAGGGATAACGGCTTCTGCCCGGATATAGAGCGGAATACCCACGATGGCGCTGAACGGGATCGCCAGCGGATTATCTGCCCCGGCGTGGGCCGCAATCCACTCGGCGGGGATGAAACCGTAGATAAATGACCCTATCAGTACCCCCAGCAACAAGTAAGGCAGCACTTCTTTGAATTGTTGCCAGGCATCGATGCGTGCCTTAGCGAAGGCCGTGGGAATGACAGGGGCCTGGGTCAGTGCCGCAGTGCCATCTGCGCAACAAGAGAGAGTGGGTGCGGTCTCATCGGGCTGCGCAGTACAGTAGGATGCCTGAGCCTTTAGCGGTTTGACGGACTTGATAGCATTGCTTGCGCAGCAGGTGGTTGCACTCACACTGGCAGGTTCACTTGTCGTGGTGCCACAACCGGTGCTACAGCTACTTTGCTTGCCCTCTTTGGGGTCAATCACATGACGCTCAAACCCCAGCATGTCCAGCAGCATACTCGCCAGTACAGACACGCCTGCTGCAATCACGGCATACAGTACCGTCACTTTCCAGCCAAAGGTGGCCCACATCAGGCCGACGATGATCGGGTTGAGCAACGGCGAGACAAACAGGAAGGTCAGGGTTGGCCCAAAACCGGCTTTGGCAGACAAGAGTCCGCGCAGCATCGGAATGGTTGAGCAACTACAAAAGGGCGTCAATGCCCCCAATACCGCAGCAATCAAATAGCCTCTGCCTTTGCGAGCCCCCAGCATGGCCTGGATTTTGGCATCGGGGATCTTCTGGCGAATCAAGCTGACCCCTGCACTGATCACCAGAAACAGCACAGAGAGCTCGAAGGCCAGGAACAAAAACATCTGAGATGCATCTGTCAGCATGGTTAACCAGTCATTCATTTTCATATCCTCTTTGATTTACTATATTTCCAAAATAGTCGAATCATTGGGGTGGTCAATATATTTCTGGTATTATCGAAATATATTCCATCAAGGAGAGTGAGCTATGGAGTTGGACGAAGTTGCCAAGGCATTGAAAGAGTTGGGGCATCCGACTCGGTTGTTCATTTTCAAGCATTTGGTCAAGGCGGGAGAGCAGGGCCTGCCTGTCGGAGAGTTGCAAAAGCAGCTCGCGATTCCCGCATCGACCCTGAGCCACCACATTGCCGCGCTGGTCTCGGTGGGTCTGGTCAAGCAGAACCGGGAGAGTCGTACCCTGCTGTGCGTCTCTCAATACGAGGTGCTGGAAGAGATCATCGCGTTTTTCCGTGAAGAGTGTTGTGTAAACAGTAACTGTACCTAAATACATCAATAGCAAGGTCTGGGTGGGTTGATCATTTCAACTATTCTTGTATAGTTGTACTCATGAAGTGAATGACGAGGTTCAAATGAATAAAGATACAGCCACTAAAGTCTTCGAGTCTCTCGCATCCGGTATCCGCCTCGATGTATGGCGTCTGCTGGTCAAGGCAGGGCTGGAGGGGATGGTCGCTGGCCAGCTTGCCAGTGAACTGGATATCGCCCCGAACACTCTTTCATTCCATCTGAAAGCCATGCTGCATGCAGGCCTTGTCTCGGTGGAGCAAGAGGGCCGTTTCTTGCGTTACCGCGCCAATATTCCCCTGATGCTCGATTTGATCGGTTACCTCACCGAAGAGTGCTGCTATGGCAATCCAGAACAGTGCTCGGATATGCGCAGCACGGCCAATTGTGCTGCTGAGGTGCTTCCGCCTGTTCATACCTGCACTAACAAGGAAGGTTGCTCATCATGAATATCTTGTTTCTATGCACCGGCAACTCGTGCCGCTCCATTCTGGCAGAGGCAATCTTTAACCACCTGGCCCCTGCCGGTTGGCATGCCATGAGTGCCGGTAGTCAACCAACCGGTGAGGTGCATCCCCGTTCACTGGCGTTATTGACCCGCGAGGGTATCGACATCAGCGGATTGCACAGCAAATCCTGGCATGAGCTGCCGGTGACACCCGATGTGGTGATCAGCGTGTGTGGTAACGCGGCCAATGAAACCTGTCCTGTCTATTTGGGGCCTGTATTGCGAGCCCACTGGGGCGTAGATGATCCCGCCCATGTGACCGGCACCGAGGAGCAGATAGCGCTCGCCTTTTACAGCGCATACTCGACGCTGAGAAAGCGTATCGAAGCTCTCTTGTCGCAAGATGTATCCCGTTTTTCCAATGATCGCGAGGGGCTAAAAGCAGCTCTGGATGCGATTGCCACCGAGATTAAGTGAGGAAGAGACCATGAGACTGATACAAGTTTTCGACCCGGCCCTGTGCTGCTCCAGCGGTGTATGCGGCACAGAAGTTGACCAGAACCTGGTGATCTTTGCCGGTGACGCCGAGTGGCTTAAGCAACAGGGTGGCTCTTTATACCGATTCAACCTGGCACAACAACCCCTGGTCTTCGCTGAAACCCCGGCAGTGGCTTCCTTTCTGGAACTGTCCGGGGAAGAAGGATTACCGGTGACGCTGGTTGATGGCCAGGTGGTACTCACCGGTCGCTATCCCAGCCGCGCTGAACTGATCCGCTATGCAGGACTGGAGCTACCGAAAGCACCAGAAAGTGATGGTGCCGAAGGTGAACAGCCAGACGCTGAGTCCAACAAAGCCGGTGCCATCAAAGGGATCGTCAAGAGTGGATGCTGCTCCGGTAGCAGTGGTTGCTGCTAAGCGTCATCGCCTGGCTGGCAAGTTCTCTGTTCGGTCAATTGCCTCGTTCTTCCTGATAGGAGTCTCTCATGTCCCCGTTTCTGAACTACTCGTTTCTCAATGATGCGCCCCCCTTTCTCTTTTTCACCGGTAAAGGTGGGGTGGGTAAAACCTCGCTGGCCTGTGCCAGTGCGGTTGCCTTGTGTGACAGTGGCAAACGGGTACTGCTGGTCAGCACGGATCCGGCGTCAAACGTAGGCCAGGTGTTCGACACCCAGATAGGTAACAGCATTACCGCCATCGCGGCAGTCAGTGGGTTATCAGCACTGGAGATTGACCCGCAAGCCGCCGCACAAGCCTATCGCGAACGTATCGTTGGCCCGGTGCGCGGCAAATTGCCCGAGAGCGTGGTGCGCAGCATTGAAGAGCAGCTCTCCGGTGCCTGCACCACAGAGATCGCCGCCTTTGACGAGTTCACTGCCCTGCTGACCGATAGCAGCCTGGTGGGGGAATACGACCATATCGTGTTCGATACGGCACCGACCGGCCACACCATCCGTCTGTTGCAATTGCCGGGGGCATGGAGCGAGTTTCTGGAGCAGGGCAAGGGCGATGCTTCCTGTCTGGGGCCATTGGCGGGGCTGGAAAAACAGCGCAGCCAATACGCAGAGGCCGTTGCGGCCCTGTCAGATGCGGGGAAAACCCGGCTTATTCTGGTCGCCCGGGCGCAAGCCTCAACCTTGCGGGAAGTGGCGCGTACCCATGATGAGCTGGCGACCATCGGCCTTGCCAATCAGCAACTGGTCATCAATGGCATCTTCCCGCAAAGCGAGCTGGCGGATGACCCCCTGGCGACAGCCGTATGGCAACGTGAGCAGCTGGCGATGGCTGATATGCCAGCGCTGCTGGCCAGTTTGCCACAAGACAGAGTACCGCTGCTGGCGACCAATCTGGTGGGCGTGGAGAGCCTGCGCCAGTTACTGGGTGCAGCACCGGTCACTGGGACTGATGAGGTTGAGAGCACAACCACTGAACCACATCCTGGCTTGAAGCAACTTGTCGATGAATTGGCCAGCGATGGCCACGGGCTCATCATGCTGATGGGCAAGGGCGGTGTGGGTAAAACGACCCTGGCAGCAGCAGTGGCCGTTGAGCTCGCCAGCCGGGGGCTGCCGGTTCATCTGACCACCTCAGATCCCGCAGCCCATCTGGGAGAGACCCTGGCTGGAGCCTTGCCCAGCCTGGAGGTCAGCCGCATCGATCCCCACGCCGAGACCGAGCGTTATCGTGCTCAGGTGCTGGCCACCAAGGGGGCGAGTCTGGATGCCCAGGGCCGCGCCCTGTTGGAAGAAGATTTGCGCTCCCCCTGCACCGAAGAGATTGCCGTGTTTCAGGCCTTCTCGCGGATCATTCGTGAGGCGGGCAAGCGCTTCGTGGTGATGGATACCGCCCCCACCGGCCATACCCTGCTGCTGCTCGATGCGACCGGTGCCTATCACCGGGAGATCGCCCGTCAGATGGGGGGCAAGGGGATGCACTTCACCACCCCCATGATGCAGTTGCAAGACCCGAAACAGACCAAGGTGATGATCGTCACCCTGCCCGAACCTACTCCGGTACAGGAGGCGGCCAACTTGCAAGCCGACCTGCGCCGCGCCGGTATCGAGCCATGGGCCTGGGTGGTCAATCACATGCTGGCCCCAGCCAGCGTCACCTCACCACTGCTGGCCCAGCGAGCGTATCGTCAGCAGCCCCATATCGACGCGGTCAAGCAGGAGCATGCGAAGCGTTATGCCGTGGTGCCCTTGCAAGCTGTCGAACCGGTGGGCGTGAAAGCGCTGCAAGATTTATGTCACCCCGTCCACAAGGAGATGTGAGATGCAACGTCCGTTCAATGTGCTTTTTCTGTGCACCGGCAATTCGGCCCGCAGCATCATGGCTGAGGCGCTGCTCAACCGGCTCGGTCAGGGCAACTTCAAGGCCTTTAGTGCAGGCGTCTCCCCGAAAGGGGAGATACACCCGCTGACCCTGCAACTGCTGGCGCAACACAATCTGGATACCAGCAATCTGCGCAGCAAAAGCTGGCAAGAGTTTGCTCATCCTGATGCCCCCAAGATGGATTTTATCCTGACGGTCTGTGACCAGGCAGCTGGCGAGCAGTGCCCGGCATGGCCGGGTCAGCCCATCACCGGCCACTGGGGCTTTAGCGACCCGGCCGCAGTGACAGAGAGCGATGCGGCGCAATGGGCGGCGTTTAACAAGGTTTATCACGAAATTGGCAACCGGCTGCGGATCTTCCTCAGCCTGCCACTGAACAAACTGGATCGCATCTCACTGCAACAAGCGATGCGTACCATCAACCACTCTTCACCCACCTGACGTTCTCAATGAGACATGGAGTCGCTGTTTATCATGCACCCGTTTGACATCCTGAACCTGGATAATGGCGCCCGCCTTATCTTCACCCCCTGCCCCGGCACCAAGGAGGCTTCCCTGCAAGCGTCCCTCAAGACCCTGAAAGAAGCAGGGGCAGAGGCTGTGGTCACCATGATGCCCGATGCCGAGCTTAGCGAATTCAAGGCAGATAGCTTGCCCGCTGAGTGCGAGGCGTTAGATTTGGCCTGGTTCCAGCTACCGGTAGAGGACGATTGCGCCCCCGAAACACCGTTTGCCGAAGCCTTTGCCAACCACAAGGCGGATCTGCTGGCGCGTCTGGCGGCAGGTCAGACCCTGGCAATTCATTGCCGTGGCGGCTCGGGACGTACCGGACTGATGGCAGCCATCCTGCTGCTGGAGGCAGGCTACGCCCCGACACAGGTCAAGTCGCTGGTACAAGGGCTGCGCCCCAAGGCGCTGACATTGGCAGCGCACGTCAACTACCTCAACACCCACTACTCATTCGCCGGTTAAGGAAAACAGCATGACGATTAAAGTTGGTATCAACGGGTTTGGCCGCATGGGCCGTCTCTCATTTCGCGCCGCCTTTGACTGGGCGGATGTGGAGTTTGTACGCATCAATGACCCGGCTGGCGATGCCGCTTCACTGGCACACCTCATCACCTTCGATTCTGTCCATGGCCGCTGGCATCATGAAGCCAGTGCCGAGGGAGACGAGATGGTGATCGGTAACCATCGCATCCTCTGCACTAGCAACAAAGAGATCTGTCAGACAGACTGGTCTGGTTGTGATGTGGTGATCGAGGCCTCTGGCAAGATGAAAACCAAGGCCCTGCTGGGTGCCTATCTGGAGCAAGGGGTGAAGCGTGTTGTGGTCACCGCGCCAGTCAAGGAGGAGGGGGTTCTGAACGTCGTCATGGGGGTCAACCACCATCTCTATGACAAGGCGCAGCACCCTATAGTAACGGCTGCCTCCTGTACCACCAACTGTCTGGCGCCAGTGGTGAAGGTGATCCACGAACAACTGGGCATCAAGCACGGTTCCATGACCACCATTCATGACATCACCAACACCCAGACCATTCTGGATGCCCCCCATGCGGATCTGCGCCGTGCCCGCGCTTGCGGCCTGAGCCTGATCCCCACTACCACGGGGTCTGCCACCGCCATCACCCACATCTTCCCGGAGCTCAAGGGCAAGCTGAACGGTCATGCGGTGCGGGTGCCGCTGGCCAACGCCTCCCTCACCGACTGCGTGTTCGAGGTGAACCGTCCCACCACCGAAGCCGAGGTCAATGGCTTGCTCAAGGCCGCTGCCATGAGTGAGCTCAAGGGGATCATGGGCTATGAAGAGCGCCCGCTGGTGTCGGTGGATTACAAGACGGATCCGCGCTCCTGCACCATAGATGCGCTCTCCACCATGGTGGTCAACGACACCCAGGTGAAGATTTACGCCTGGTATGACAACGAGTGGGGCTATGCCAACCGCACCGCCGAGCTGATGCGCATGGTCGGTCAAATGGACAAGGCGCAAGGATAACCTGACCATGTCACTGACCCGACTCTCCCCCGAGATCCGCCAGTATCTGCTGGTGACCGGCAACTACTGGGCTTTTACCCTGACCGATGGCGCTCTGCGCATGTTGGTGGTGCTCTACTTCCATGGGCTCGGTTACAGCCCGCTGGCCATCGCCTCCCTGTTTCTCTTCTACGAGATCTTCGGGGTGGTGACCAATCTGGTGGGGGGCTGGCTCGGTGCTCGCCTCGGGCTCAACCGCACTATGAACATCGGCCTCGCCCTCCAGGTGCTGGCGCTCGGTATGCTGCTGGTGCCGCCACTCTGGCTGACGGTGCCCTGGGTGATGGCAGCGCAGGCGCTCTCGGGGATAGCAAAAGACCTCAACAAGATGAGCGCCAAGAGCTCCATCAAGTTGCTGGTGCCGGGAGAGGCGCAGGGTCAGCTCTACAAGTGGGTAGCACTCCTGACCGGCTCGAAGAATGCCTTGAAAGGGATGGGCTTTTTCCTTGGTGGCGCCCTGTTGACCCTGCTCGGGTTTCAGGGGGCCGTGCTGGTCATGGCACTGGCGTTGGCGCTGGTGTGGTGCATTAGCATGCTGACCCTGAAACGGGATCTCGGCAAAGCCAAGAACAAGCCCAAGTTCAGCGAGATCTTCTCCAAGAGCCGTGCCATTAATTACCTGTCAGCGGCTCGTCTGTTCCTGTTTGGTGCCCGCGATGTCTGGTTTGTGGTGGCACTGCCTGTCTACCTCGCCTCCAGCTTTGGCTGGGATCATTGGTATGTGGGGGGATTCCTGGCACTCTGGATCATTGCCTATGGCGTGGTGCAGACCCAGGCTCCCCGCTTTACCGGCAAGCGAGAGGGACGTGTACCCGATGGCAAGGCTGCGATGCGTTGGGCGCTAGTGCTGGCACTGACCCCGGCCCTGATTGCTCTGGCGCTGCATTTCGATCTGCATCCGGCCATTAGCCTGGTGGGTGGCTTGATGGTGTTTGGCGCCCTGTTTGCCATCAACTCCTCCCTGCACAGCTACCTCATCGTCAGTTATGCAGGAGCCGATGGCGTATCGCTGGATGTGGGCTTCTACTACATGGCCAATGCCCTGGGCCGCCAGCTCGGCACCCTGCTATCCGGGCTGGTATTCCAGCTCTACGGTCTTGAGGCCTGCCTCTGGATCTCCACTCTCTTTATTCTGTTGGCAGCGCTTATCTCTATCGGTTTGCCGCGCCATCAGCCTTCCACTTCATTCAACTCCATGGAGTCTCGTGATGAGTAATACAGCCTGCTGCGATGATCTGCCCGTCAGCAAAAAAATGAGTTTTCTCGACCGCAATCTTACCCTCTGGATCTTTGTCGCCATGGCCATCGGGGTAGGCATTGGTTATCTGTTCCCTCAGGTGGCGCAGTGGAATGAGGCGATGTCGGTTGGCACCACCAATATCCCGCTCGCCATCGGTCTCATCCTGATGATGTATCCGCCGCTCGCCAAGGTGAACTACGCCACCATGGGCGCCATGACCCGCGACCGTCAGGCCATCACCCTCTCACTGGTCATGAACTGGTTGGTCGGCCCTATTCTGATGTTCGTGATAGCCCTGACATTCTTGCATGACTACCCGGACTACATGGTGGGCCTGATCCTGATCGGTCTGGCACGCTGCATCGCCATGGTGCTGGTGTGGAACGATCTCGGTGGTGGTAACAAGGAGTATGGTGCTGGCCTGGTGGCGCTCAACAGCGGTTTTCAGATCCTCACCTACAGCTTCATGGCCTGGTTGTTTATTACCGTACTGCCACCTTTGTTTGGGTTGCAGGGCTTCGCAGTGGATATCACCATGCTGGATATCGCCGAAAGCGTGCTGATCTATCTGGGCATTCCCTTCCTAGCAGGTTTCCTGAGCCGTCACTATCTGGTCAAGGCGAAAGGGGAGAAGTGGTACACCGAGCGTTTTATTCCGGCTATTTCTCCCATCACGCTGATCGCCTTGCTGGCCACTATCGTGCTGATGTTCAGTCTCAAGGGCGAGATGATCGTTGAGCTGCCGATGGATGTATTGCGGGTTGCTGTGCCTCTGGTGGTCTATTTCGTGCTGATGTTTTTCACCAGCTTCCTGGTGGGCAAGAAGCTGGGTATTCCCTATGACAAGAACGCTTCCATCGCCTTTACCGCCACCGGCAACAACTTTGAGCTGGCCATCGCGGTCTCCATCGCCGTGTTTGGCTTGAGTTCGGATCAGGCCTTCGCAGGCGTCATTGGCCCGCTGGTTGAGGTGCCCGTGCTGATCGGTCTGGTCAATGTGGCCCTGCGCATGAAGCGCAACTATGGCAAAGCGGAGGCGCAAGCATGAGTGACACTGCTATCACCATTTACCACAACCCAGCGTGTGGCACTTCCCGCAATACGCTGGAACTTATCCGTAACTCAGGCGTTGAGCCGACCGTTATCCACTATCTGGAGACACCGCCGAACCGTGAGGCCCTGGTTACATTGATTGCCGCCATGGGCATGCCGGTGCGCGATTTGCTGCGCAAAAACGTGCCGCCTTTTGAAGCGTTAGGGCTGGCTGAGGAGAGGTTTAGCGATGACGAATTGATTGACGCCATGCTGGCCCATCCCATCCTGATCAACCGTCCCATCGTGGTGACGCCGCTTGGCACCAAGTTGTGTCGCCCGTCAGAGGTTGTGCTGGATATCCTGCCGAGCCCTCAACAAGGGGCCTTCACCAAGGAGGATGGAGAGCAGGTTGTAGATGCACAAGGAAAACGCATCAAGTGACCCAACCAACCGGTGCGCCACCTTGCCTGATGACGGCATGGCAGCAGCATGAACATGAGCTCTATGGGTGGTTGCTCAAGCAATCGGGCAGCCCGATGGATGCCGATGACCTGTTGCAAGAGACCTTCTTGCGGGCAATCCGCCAGCAGGGCAAGTTCTGCGCCATCGAGAATGCCAGGGCCTGGCTGTTTGAAGTCGCCAGACATCTGGTGATTGATAAAAGCCGCAGGCAACGCCCGTTGCTGCCACTATCTGACGAGTTAGCCATGCAGCACAGTGAGCTCGATGCGGTCGATTCCTTGGCGGGCTGTTTGCCCAGAGTGCTGGAGAAGCTTGCCCAGTCTGACCGGGATATTCTCAGGCACTGTGATTTGGAGGGCATGAAGCAGGCGGACTATGCCGCCCGATACGGTTTGACCCTTGCCGCCGCCAAGTCGCGTCTGTTGCGAGCCAGGGAGCGCTTGCGTCAGCAGCTCTCTCTGGACTGTCAGGTCAGGTTGGATAGCTTGGGACGAGTCTGCTGTTTCACCCCTGCGGTGAAGTAAGCCATGAACGATGCTCAGCAAAAAGGCCAAGGTGTTCTCCTTGGCCTTTTCTTTATTTTTTCTTGGCTTCGGCCAGGTACTCATCCAGAGTTTCCTGGTTTGCAGCCTTGACCGTCATGCCATTGGGGCCTGCCCCGATATTGCTGAACTGTTTTGCCGGTTCGCCATGTTGCTTGAACTCTTCCAGCTCTGGCGAGCCTTCTTTAAAGACCCACAACCGCCCATCTTCCACTTCGGTGACAAAACCGGGCAGGTTGAATTCGCTCGCAAAGGCGGCGGTGCCAAGCAGACTAAAGCCCAGCAGGGCGGCGGAAGCGACGATTTTCTTCATGCTCATCTATCCATGTTGGTTGATTAATTTTTATTAATCATCGCCGGGGAGTATGACGAGAATATGACAGTGCCCAGGTCAGGTTGGCGTAGGTCAGAAAATTAAAGAGCATCCTTTTCGCGGCTTGCACGTCCTCCTCGTAATGCGCTGCGCATAGTCTGATGAGGATATGAAAATCGCTGTGCGATATGAGGTTTGGGTAACCAAAACTTGAGGTTTGTAAGTCAATATTCAGGAGTAAGTGATGAGTTCTCTTGGCATTCAGAAAATCAGGGATGATTCAGTCGAGTGGGCATTAACCCACGGTGTCGCCTTTAAAGCGTCGCTCTATTCTGCCTTGCATACCCCGTTTACCCTGACGCCAACACCGATTAGCCGGGGAGACTACCAGCATTTGAAAAGTGCGGCTCAGACCTTGAGCAAGCTGATCTATGCCGTCTCTGAGGATCATGGTTTTTTATACGATGCCATTCACCCCATCACGGCAGGCGACCCCTTCTTCTCAGCGCTGCTTGGCATGCATCAACAGATCCACTTATCAGCCACCAAGGCACCCCGGCTGCCACTGCTTATCATGCGCAGCGACTTTATGGACGACAAGCGCGATGGCCACAAGCTGGTCGAGTTCAATGGCATCGCCGCTGGCATGGGGCCATTTGGTCAGCGAATACATGAACTGCACCACTATCTACAGCGGCAATGGCCTGCTGAATATGGGCAGTTGTCACCCGAGGCAATGGGGGAACTTGTCGGCAATGAGGCCATTGAAGGGTTGTCAGCAGGCATTGCCGAGGCCACGTTCAAGATTAAGCGCGAGTTTGGCGACACTGGCCCTGCCAGGTTTCTGATGATTGTGCAGGAGCATGAAAACAATGTGTTTGATCAACACCTGCTTGAGCTGGCACTCCAGCGCAAGGGAATTGAGACCCAGCGCAGAACCTTTCGTGAACTGCATAATCAGCTAAGCACGGGCGCCAACAACAGGTTGATCCTCGATGGTGTCGGCCCCCTCGATACCGTCTATTTGCGGGCCGGATACCAATATTCGGATTATGAGGCTGTTGATCTCAAGGAGCAGAGATGCTGTCAGGCGCTGATGGCGACCCGTGTATTGATTGAGCAACACAGAGTCGCCGTCAATGCCACGATCGCCCAGCAATTGGCGACCAGCAAGCGAGTACAAATGCTGCTGTCACGTCTGGGAGAAGAGGGATTCGCTGCATTTGGCCTGACCCCGCAAGAGGCCGATATCGTGAGAGGTGTTCTGGGTGAGATGCATCCTGTGACCCCTGCTAGCCTCCACTTTGTAAAAGCAGCACCCTCCGATAGTTGGGTACTTAAAAACCAAGGGGAAGGGGGTGGGCATTGTCTGTTTGGAGCAGATATCCCGGCAAAATTGGAGACACTGGAGCCCCGGCAATATCACGCCTGGGCATTGATGGGCCGATTACATCCCGTTCCCAGAGCCATGCCAGCCTGGATAGTGCGCAGAGGAGAGTTATATCGGGTGACGGATTTGATCAGTGAGCTGGGGATGTTCACAGTTCAGAGCGATGGCCATCCTGCCTGCGCGGAGCAGAGCTTTGCGGGATATCTGATCCGTAGCAAATCGGCCGAATCGACAGAAGGCGGTGTTCATAGCGGGCAAGGTGTCCTTGACTCGCTGGTATTCAGTGATTGATGGAGCAGAGTGCTGGGCTCAAACCATAAGATCACTGCGCTAGCAAAAAAAAAGACGAAAAATATGCGCATCCTTTGCTGACATGCAACGTCTTCTGGATAACACCGATGTTGATGGAGCCATTATGTTTCAGATTTTCACCGACCTCGCCAGTTGGCTGGTCTACGAGCAGTTGGGCCTGAACCCACAAACCAAGCTGGGGGATGCGCTGCATTTCTTCGTGGAGGATGTGAGCAAGATTTTCGCCCTACTGCTGGTCATGATCTATATCGTGGCCATGCTGCGGGCCTCCCTGAATGTCGAACGGGTGAGGGACTATCTGGCGGGCAAGCATAGAGGGTTGGGCTATCTCCTGGGCTCCGGCTTTGGTGCCATCACCCCCTTCTGCTCCTGTTCGAGTATCCCGGTGTTCCTCGGCTTTACCTCAGCCGGTATCCCGCTCGGGATCACCATGGCCTTTCTCATCACCTCACCGCTTATCAACGAAGTAGCCGTTCTGTTGCTGGTCAGTCTGCTGGGCTGGAAGTTCACCCTGATTTACGTGGTGGTCGGCATGGCGGTTGGCATGCTGGGTGGGGCCTTTCTGGACAAGATCAAGGCCGAGCGCTGGCTGGCCGATTTTGCCGCCGAGGCCCTCAAGCAAGGGCAGCATCAGCAAGGTGATATCGTCCAGCCGCATGCCGATGCCCCGCGCCTCTCGCTGGCCAAGCGTCATGCCTTTGCCAAAGAGGAAACCCTCACCATCTTCAAACGGGTGTGGCTCTGGGTCATCGTCGGGGTCGGGCTCGGCGCCGCACTCCATGGCTTTGTCCCTGATGGCTGGCTTGCGGCTCACCTGGGGGCAGGCCAATGGTGGTCAGTTCCGGCTGCCGTGCTGATCGGCATTCCCCTCTACTCCAATGCGACTGGTGTGATCCCGGTGATGGAAAGCCTGATCGTCAACGGGCTACCCATCGGCACCACACTGGCGTTTTGCATGAGCACGGTGGCGGCCAGTTTTCCTGAATTTATTCTGCTCAAACAAGTGATGAAGTGGCAGTTACTGGGCACCTTGCTGCTGGTGCTGCTGGTCTCCTTCACGCTGGTTGGGTGGGTATTTAACTTCGTATCGCCGTTAATTTCTTGATGAGGAGTATGAGATGAAACATGTAAAAGTGCTGGGCATGGGCTGCGCCAACTGCAAGAACACCGTTCAACTGATCCAGCAGGTGGTGGATGAGCTGGGGGTCGAGATCCAGCTTGAGAAAGTCGAGTCCTTGCCCGAGATCATGAAGTACAAGGTGATGTCTACGCCAGCCGTCGTCATCGATGACAAGGTGGTACATGCAGGTGGGATCCCGGCCAGAGAGGCAGTGCAACGCTGGTTCTGATACGCGCAGGGGCGGGATGACCCGCCCCTGCTGCTTGATTACCTCAGCAATAACAGAGAGGTTTTGGCCGTTTTCAGTATGCCTGTGGTGGTGCTCCCCACGATGAACTGCCTGATCCGTGAGTGACCGTAAGCCCCCATCACAATAAGGTCGCAACCTACCTCTTCTGCATGCTGGCAAACAACTGGCACCACCTCTCCTTGCAGCAGCATTGCTTCAACTCTGATACCTGCACTTTTCAACACCTGTTTGGCTTGAGCCAGCTGGCGTTCATACTCGTCACTCGGTTCGGCAACCATAACCAGCTCACACTCCAGCCCCTTGAGCAGTGGACTGCTTGCGATCAACTCCAGTACCTTCTTGGCGGTCGGGCTGGCGTCATAGGCAAACAGGAAGCGACTTGGGGCCTGAAAGCCTGGCTGCACAACCATGATGGGATTAGCCAGGGTACGGATGACGTTTTCGATATTGCTGCCAATCAGGTCGTGGGCATGGGCGGTGCCCTGCTTGCCCATGATCAACATCCGCATACCGGATGAGAGCTCCTGGGTCGTCTCGACCAGCTGGCCGTGGCGTTGCAGGGTCTCGACCGCTGTCATCCCCAAGTCAGCAAGATACTTCTTGCCGCTATTGAGCAGCATCCGTCCCTGTTCATGGGCGAGACGGCTGCGTTGGTGATCCAGCTCGGCGAGCTCCTTGAGCAGCAGCTCACGACTGCCCAGGCCGATATTGCCGGAGAGGTCGGCTTGTCCTTCAAACTCGTTCTTTTCCAGTACGTGCAGCAGGGTGACAGGTAACCCAGTGTTGGTAGCGGCCCATACCGCTGCATCACACACGGCTGTCATGGCTGGGGAGCCATCGATACAGGCAAAAATGTTTGTCATGATAAATTCCTTTTTGTGATCAGTGGCCAGCCAGCAGCTTTTCAACTTCTTCCGGTTTATCGTGAACACCAAAGCGGTCAACGATAGTGGCACTCGCCTCGTTCAAACCAATCAGCTCCACGTCGGTGCCCTCACGGCGGAACTTGATGACCACCTTGTCCAGAGCGGTGACGGCGGTGATGTCCCAGAAGTGGGCGTGGGTGAGGTCGATCACCACTTTCTCAACCACCTCCTTGAAATCAAATCCGGCAAAGAACTGCTCGGCACTGGCGAAGAACACCTGGCCGCGAACCTGATAGGTGCGAACCTCACCATGGCGTTCGCTGTCGCTCTTGACCAGCATGAAGCGGGCAACCTTGTTGGCAAAGAACAAGGAAGCGAGCAATACCCCGACAAATACTCCAAGTGCCAGGTTATGGGTAGCGACCACCACCGCCACCGTTGCAACCATCACGATATTGGTAGAGAGAGGGTGCTTTTTGAGATTGCGCAGTGAATCCCAGGAGAACGTCCCGATAGAAACCATGATCATCACGGCTACCAGGGCCGCCATGGGGATTTGGCGGATCCACTCATCCATGAAGACCACCATCAGGATGAGTAGGGTGCCTGCAACAAAGGTGGAGAGGCGGCCACGGCCACCGGATTTGATGTTGATGATAGACTGACCAATCATGGCGCAGCCCGCCATGCCGCCCATCAGGCCCGCACCAATATTGGCGATCCCCTGGCCCTTGCACTCGCGATTGCGGTCGCTGCTGGTATCTGTCAGGTCATCGACAATGGCTGCCGTCATCATGGATTCGAGCAGACCGACCACAGCCAGACCTGCGGAGTATGGGAAGATGATCGCCAGCGTCTCCAAATTGAGCGGCACCTCGGGCCACAGGAAGATGGGCAGGGTATCGGGCAGCTCGCCCATGTCGCCCACGGTGCGGATATCGATGCCCATGATGATGGCGACTGCCGTCAGGATGACGATGCAGAGCAGCGGAGAAGGCACCAGCTTGCCCACCACCGGAATCAGCGGGAACAGATAGATGATGCCAAGTCCCGCCGCCGTCATGGCGTAGACCTGCCAGGTGACGTTGGTGAGCTCAGGCAACTGGGCCATAAAGATGAGGATCGCCAGCGCATTGACGAAGCCGGTCACCACCGAGCGAGAGACAAACCGCATCAGACTGCCGAGCTTCAAGTAACCCGCCGCGATCTGGAGTACCCCAGTGAGCAGAGTCGCTGCAAGCAGATATTGCAGGCCATGCTCTTTGACCAGGGTCACCATCAGGAGCGCCATTGCGCCTGTAGCTGCCGAGATCATGCCTGGACGACCGCCGACAAAAGCGATAACCACGGCGATACAGAAGGAGGCGTAGAGGCCGACCTTGGGGTCTACTCCAGCGATGATGGAGAAGGCGATGGCTTCCGGGATCAGCGCCAGGGCGACAACGATTCCGGCTAACAGGTCACCACGGATGTTGGAGAACCACTCTTGTCTTGCACGTTCTAGCATGGGGGGATTTTCTCGCTTGTTTAGGATCCATAGCGCAGCGCATCCACCGACTTTGGGGTCAGATGGAGAGAGGGCAGGATCAGATTGTTGTAGTTGGATCTAATGGGTGTAAAAAAGCGCTCCGGTTGTGACAACCAGAGTCAAGCGGCAGGCGCCGCAGAGGGAGGGGTTAGGGCGGCGTTACAGTCACGCGAGTATGCGTTGGTGAATCATTAGCGCAAGATCCTAACAGAAGGTCCTCGAACAGAGAAGTCATTAGAGGGGGCACATTTAGTCGAGCATGTATGGGAATGAGCTAATATCCCGATAATTAAAAAGATTTCAGGCATATATGATCATTATGCAAACGCAGGAAAATTACCCCATAACTGCGGTTCAGGAATACCGAGCTAATCGTACCACCAGCTTATCAACCACCTCCAACACCAGCTCTCTGTCAGCTGTATCGAGTTTGGCCAACTGTTGGCTGAGCACAATGCCTTGTTCGGTAGGGCGGTTACTGGTCTCACGCAGGAAATCAGCAAGCTCACAACCAAACAGCTGGGCGAGCTCTGCTAACCGCACCACGGTCGGCACCACGAGGCCTCGCTCCATCCGAGAGACGGCTTCCATACCAATCTTCAAGTGCTCTGCCACTTGCTCCTGAGTCAGCCCCGCCTGCTGGCGTTGGCGCCCAATCGCTTTGCCCACGCTCTTGGCCAGCTCTTCAGAGTTGATGTTTGTCATAAGTCCTCCAGCCAACCCTGATAGTTGACTATGGACTTTCATTGACATTAAGGACCCTTTGCGATGAGGATCACCCCATTAGATCTAATTCACTGAAATAGTCACCCCAACATCGAAAGGAGTTCGACACGAATTAACCTCAATCCATCCACTTGGTGGCATTTGGCTATCAGCCAGCACCACCATTGACCCATGACGTTTACACCCATTAGCCCGACAGGCTCACCGCGTCGGTCAGGCATCTTTTTGCCAATTTTATTAAGGAGAGATCATGAATCGCACACTGCTTTATCCCTTACTGCTGGCCTGTGGCCTATCACTGAGTGCCTGTAATGCTGAATCTGCCGATGGCCCAGAATTCACTTTGGAAGTGGAATACACCGCTATCGGGCGGCCTCAGATATCTGTCACCTCGCTCAACGATCAAGTCACCATTCAAAAAGTGCTGATTAATGGCGGCAAGAGTAAATGCCGGGTGATGCTGCGCAATGACATCGGTGGTCAGCTCGGGGGGACCCATTTCCCGCTCAAGCTCAATTACACCGAACGCTGGCTCTTGGTCATGACCGAGCCGTGCCGATTGAGGGAGGTCACCCTCTTCACCAATCTGGGCAATGCCTCTTACACCATTGAATAAGTCGTCTGGAGAGTGACATGACAGAAAAAATCAAACTGGCACTGTGGTGCACATGGTTATCGCTGTTTGCCTTACCAACCTGGGCTGCGTCCCAGTTCACTGTGCCAACGGTCACTAAACAGGTACCGGCCAACGTTGAGGGCACCCTCAATTTCGCCAGCATGCAGTTTTGGATAGAGACCTCGAAAGGGGAACGCATCATGTTGATGCCGCTGGATGAAGATGAGCCAAGGCTCATACCCAGTGTCAGCCAGCCGGTTGCCCTGAACGGTTTTATGCTCACCTATTCAGATGGCAGTCGTTACTTCGAGCCCTCCTTTGCACCTGCGTCAGCTGCATCAAGTACCACGTCATTTACCATCGTGAAAAATGGTGATGACAACATCGAGATCCGGCATGGGGGTGAAGTGCTGCTGCGCACCGATGAATATGACGCCATCAAACTCACGCACCGTTTGCCGCTGGCCAACGGGCAGGCGGTCTTGTTTGAGCTGCACAGTGGCGGTGTGGCATGCCCGGTGCTCTATCAGTTGGCGGTCGCCCAGACGGGGGCGCTGACCATGCTTTCACAACCCTTTGGCACCTGCAGCGATGAAGGCAAGCTGACCCCCGCCCCCAACGGTTTCACCCTCGACCTGCCCGGCAATCCTCGCCAGCGCTGGGTATGGGATGCCAACAGCTTGACTCTGCGCAAGCAGTCCTGACCACCAGCCACCACACATTCACCACCATCAGGGCACCTTCGGGTGCCCTCTTTTTTATGTCGCATTTTATTTAAGGAACGGTTCATGCCATTACCACAATCAGGGGACCACCTCGTTTCCCCCCGCACCGGTTACCAGCACCACGGTCTCTATCTGGGGGACCATCTGGTCATCCACTACCAGGGGGGCAGTGCCGGTATACATTCCGGTCAGATAGCTATCGCCACCCTTGCCGAGTTTAGCCAAGGGCGGGGCTATCGCATCCAGCACCATAGCACTCGAGCTTTCAACCGGGAGGAGAGTATCGACCGTGCTCACTCCCGTCTTGGAGAGGCGCACTACAGCACGCTCTTTAACAACTGCGAGCACTTCGTGCTCTGGTGTATCGAGGGCTTTCACTACAGCAAGCAGATTAACCAGCTGATTGCCACGGGGTGTATAGCACATCAGGCGCTTCGCACTGTGGGCCATCAGCCCACCCTTGCGGCCCTGCCTGGCATGGCCACCAGCACGGCACTGAACCCATCAGCAACTACCGCTGTGACCGCCGCAGTCGGTGCGCTGCTTGGGAGCTCGGCCACCTCGCTGGCGGCCCCCTTGGCAGCAACCTACGGCCTCTACCGCGCCTGGCGCTGGTTCAGGGATTAACGGTTCTCACATTCGATACGAAAGGACACACCATGATGACCATGCCATTTCACTTGGCAGGGATGGCCCTGCCGATTTCGCCCGAGCTGCCTGACTTACTGCGCAGCGTCGTGCGGGAACAACCGCTCGACCTCACCGACCTCTCGACCCTGACCTTCAACTTTCGCAGCCCCGGCTGCAGTGCCGAGGCGGGTGGCGTCCATCCGGTAGAGCTGCGGCTTATTCGGGGATTGCACGGCTGGGTCTTCGATTACATCACCGACTTCAGTTATCAGGGACTGGGCCAGGATGCCGAGCTCTGCAAGGAGCTCGACTTCAACCTCTCCTGCGACGAACACTATCTGCAGGGCTGGGGACTACTGCCCGGCGTGGAAGCGCGGGAACTGTTCGCGATGTGGCAGAGCAATTTCATTAGCTACGCCCAGTTGGGGTATTTCACCGTCACGGTCAGTGGGGATTAGGAGGTGTGTGATGACTAACGAACTGCCACTCTCCCACTACTCCCGCCAGTGGCTGGGACTGGTCGCAGCCAAGGCCAAGCTGATACCTACTCGCCAGGGTGAACGCTGGTTGCTGCACCTGACTCCTGGTAACCCAAACGCCCGCACCGTCACGCTTCACCTGCGTTGGTCTGGCGTGCAGTGGCAGCTGCTTTCCCTCACCAATGCCGAGGACTGGCGCACCATGAGCCATCCCGTGGATGAAATCTGTGTGGACCCTAAGCATCGCTGTTTCTGGCGCTGTCAGGCAGGACCGGTTCTGCTCACCGAGCAGCCCCGCGTGTTGGCAAGCTTCCTGGCCGACCTGCAGCGTACCTGCATCCATCACGGCTATTGCGTGGAGAGTGACCCCTTACCCCAAGAGGAGGAACAAGATGCCAAAACAACCGATAGCAGTAGAGCTTGAAGCGATTAACCGAGAAGGGGAAACGCAGGTGGTGCGTGACAGTGGCCTACCCGTTCAGGGCTACAGCGTCTACCTGCGGGCGGTGGAAGCAAGCGAGCTAGCCCTGGCTACCTGGGTAGCTGATTACGACACCATTGGCCCTGCCTATGAACTGGCGGAACGGCTGAGCTTGGCTCTTGCTATCCCGCTCACCGTGCTGATCCCCGAGCGCTGATACCGGTGATGTGGGGACCCACAGCCGGAGCAAGAGCAAAAGCCACCACCAAGGCCAACTGAACTACCCTCAAAGTGAACCAACAACACCTCTGCATTTAGCCCCGGTATGCCTCGCGCTGCCGGGGTCTTTCTTTTTCTGGAGACCACCATGCGTTACCACAAACTCAAGGCCGGGGAATGCCCCGGCACCTATGTCGTCACCGAACCGGTGACTGAGCAAGACCTGCTGCGCATCGCCAATCAGATTGCCCGTAAACGCCTGGCCAAAGGCACCGCCATTACCAGCACCACCGAGGCCGCAGAGCGACTGCAAACCCTACTGCAAGACCGGGAGCATGAAGTGTTTGGCGCACTGTTCCTTGACTCCCAGCATCGCGTGCTGGCTTTTGAGGAGCTGTTTCGCGGCACCCTCGACAGCGCCAGCATCTACCCACGGGAGGTGGTCAAAAGGGCCTTGTTACTCAATTCCGGGGCCATCATTGCGGTCCACAATCACCCCAGTGGTGACCCAGAACCCAGTCACTCTGACCGGGTCTTTACCCAAGCCCTCAAAGAGGCCTTGGCCTTGGTCGATGTGCGATTGCTCGACCATCTGGTGGTCGGTGCTGAGGGCGTGGTGTCATTGGCCGAAAGAGGTCAGCTATGAACCAGACCTCAGGTAAAGACCACCTCACTACCCTCGATATCCTCCTCGAGCTGCGCTGCTGGCTTGCAGACAACGTCGAGATGCAGGCCGAGCCTGCTATCGTCGCTCATCTGCCCAATGGTTACCAGCTCACCCACGCTGACTGTATCGAGGCTATCGATACGCTGCTGCATCAGCTACGCCATTAGCTACTCAAAGAAGGGACAAGCACCATGCGATTACCCAATCCCTATTCCCTTGAGGAAACCCTCGAGCAGCTGCGCCATGGCCTGGCAGTCGCCAGCAACGAAGATGCACTGACGTTGCTGGAGAAGGCCGTCACCAAGGCGCGTGATGACGAGGCCTATGCCAAGCGGCTTGAAGAGACCCTGCTGCAAGGATCCACCATCGAGATCCGTGAATGTCTCAGCTGCTTTGGCGACTACTTCGAGCGCTCCCGAGACGCACCGCCCTACTACCCGCATCATGATGCCGTTAACGGCATTGATTGTGCACTCTACGCCATCCTGTTCGATGAGGCTTCCAGACGCAGAGCAGGCACACGAATAACGCCAGCATCCCCAAACCAGGATCATCAGGTCCCACACCATGATCCGGATATCTCGACACAACCCACAAGGCCACCTCACCGAAGGTGGCCGTTTGCATTTTAAGGAACCATGCCCATGTCTGCCTTCATGATCGATCGCAAGGACTACCTGGCCTTTGCCGTACAGTTACACCGTTTTTGCAATGCCCCGATGCCACCGCACTACACCTTGGAGCTGCTGCGCTCCCTCTGGTGGAACTCACCAATGGATGTCACCAGTACCTGGACGTGGCGGGTAGACCGGCTGGTACGGCTGATGATGCTCGCCAATCGGCGGGCAGTCTGGCATCGCTATCAGCTGGGGCGTCAGCAGGAGCGTAAGGAACCACGCCAGCACCACTCGAACAAGCTGGGGCCACTTAAACCTGCGCACCGTTACCACCAGACGCCACTAACCGATAGCGAGCTGGTGGCTCTGTACAAATTCACCTGCTGCGCCCTGTACCAATCGAGTGAATGGAGCGGGAGCCCTGAGCAGGCTCCCCGTATGGTGAAGGTAATCCAGCAGTTACAGCAAGCGCTGGCGCAAGACGTGCTGACTCGACTGTCACTGTGGGAGCAAGCCCCTTGGGGAGAGATGTAATGGAGCTCTCCATCACCCTGACAGTGACAAGCTCACCACCGAGCTCAACAGCCCACCTAGCCCAACGTGTCGCCGATGACATGGCACACCTGCATCACCTTCTGGGAGATGAGGTAAGCGATGAACTGGGCATTAGCATCAGTTACTTAGTCGAACAATTTGCGCTGCTGGCAGCGGCTTAGGAAGGTGCGAACAAGTGGATCGCACCTTCATCATGAGTAATATGCCCACATTTTAAAATTTCATTACTTCAAAATTCGGACGTATTTACTCCCAAATCTGACTTTTTGTTCCATTACCCCCCCCTTTTCGGGGCTTACCTCGCATTTTGGACGCAGCTACCCCATCCCCGTATCATCTGCTCCACTCGAAACAGATTCGCCAGCGTAAACAACATCGCCAGTTGGTTGTCGTTCTTCCGCAGCCCCTTGTACCGTGCTTTCACAAAGCCAAACTGACGTTTGATGAGCCGGA
>NZ_NEVB01000229.1:0-22108 GCF_002259925.1 Aeromonas sp. A35_P
CACTTAGCCCTTAATACTAATAACCCTTGTGGTTTTTTAAAGTCGACAATCATGACCCAGAAAAAACATTCCCCCAGTTCAACCCGCTGGTTAAAAGAGCATTTTGACGATCAATACGTCAAGAAAGCCCAGAAGTTGGGGCTGCGTTCCCGTGCCGTGTTCAAGATCGACGAGATCCAGGGCAAGGACAAACTGCTCAAGCCCGGCATGACGGTGGTGGACCTGGGGGCGGCCCCCGGTGGATGGTCCCAGTTTGCCATCGATCAGGTCGGTGACAAGGGCCGGGTGATCGCCTGCGACATTCTGCCGATGGATTCCATCGCCGGTGTCGATTTCCTGCAGGGGGACTTTCGGGAGGAAACTGTACTGGGAGCCCTGCTTGAGCGGGTTGGCCCGGACAAGGTTGACGTTGTCATGTCCGACATGGCACCCAATATGAGCGGTACCCAGCAGGTGGATCAGGCCCGTTCCATGTATCTGGTCGAACTGGCGCTGGACATGTGCAATCAGGTCCTGCGTTCCAACGGCAGTTTCGTGGTCAAGGTATTCCAGGGAGAGGGGTTTGACATCTATCTCAATGAAATCCGTAAGCTTTTCTCTGCTGTCAAGATTCGTAAACCAGACTCGTCTCGTGCCCGTTCACGAGAAGTCTACATTGTGGCTACCGGTTTTAAACTGTAGTACCCTAACCTTCATCGTTAACTGTCAGTCTGCGAGGTTACTGATTTGAGTGACATGGCGAAAAACCTAATCCTGTGGCTGGTCATCGCCGTCGTGTTGATGTCGGTGTTCAATAGCTTCAGCCCCAGCGATACCACCAGTCGCCAGCTGGACTATTCCAGCTTCGTTAAAGAAGTGACCCAAGAGCAGATCCGTGAAGTACGGATGGATGGCAAGGTCATTAATGGCGTCAAGCGCACCGGTGAACGCTTCACCACCATCATCCCGGCGCCGGATCCCCAGCTGCTCAACGACATGCTCAATCACAATGTCAAAGTGATGGGCGAGAAGCCGGAAGAGCCGTCTCTGATCACCTCCATCTTTATCTCCTGGTTCCCGATGCTGTTGCTGATCGGTGTCTGGGTCTTCTTCATGCGTCAGATGCAGGGCGGCGGTGGCAAAGGTGCCATGTCGTTTGGCAAGAGCAAGGCTCGCCTGATGAGTGAAGATCAGATCAAGACCACTTTCGCCGACGTAGCCGGTTGCGATGAGGCCAAGGAAGAGGTCAAGGAGCTGGTCGACTATCTGCGCGACCCGAGCAAATTCCAGAAACTGGGCGGCAAGATCCCGACCGGCGTATTGCTGGTAGGTCCTCCCGGTACCGGTAAGACCCTGCTGGCCAAGGCCATTGCGGGTGAGGCCAAGGTGCCTTTCTTCACCATTTCGGGTTCCGATTTCGTCGAGATGTTCGTGGGTGTGGGTGCCTCCCGGGTACGCGACATGTTCGAGCAGGCCAAGAAATCCTCCCCCTGCATCATCTTCATCGATGAGATTGACGCCGTCGGTCGCCAGCGTGGCGCCGGTCTGGGCGGTGGCCACGATGAACGCGAGCAGACTTTGAACCAGATGCTGGTCGAGATGGATGGCTTTGAGGGCAATGAAGGCATCATCGTCATCGCCGCTACCAACCGTCCTGACGTACTGGATCCTGCCTTGCTGCGTCCGGGCCGTTTTGACCGTCAGGTCGTGGTCGGTCTGCCGGATGTGCGTGGCCGCGAGCAGATCCTCAAGGTGCATATGCGCAAGGTGCCGCTGGCGGATGACGTCAACCCGGCGCTGATTGCCCGCGGTACTCCTGGTTTCTCCGGTGCCGATCTGGCCAACCTGGTCAACGAAGCCGCTCTGTTCTCCGCGCGCGAAAGCCGCCGCGTGGTGTCCATGGCAGAGTTCGAGAAGGCGAAGGACAAGATCATGATGGGCGCAGAACGTCGCTCCATGGTGATGAAAGAGTCCGAGAAGGAGATGACGGCTTATCATGAAGCGGGTCACGCCATCATTGGTCGCGTGGTACCGGATCATGACCCTGTCTACAAGGTCTCCATCATTCCGCGCGGCCGTGCGCTGGGTGTGACCATGTACCTGCCGGAGCAGGATCGCTGGAGCCACTCCAAGCAGCATCTGGAGTCCATGATCTCCAGCCTGTACGGTGGCCGTCTGGCGGAAGAGCTGATCTACGGTGCCGAGAAGGTATCGACCGGTGCATCCAACGACATCGAGCGTGCCACCGACATCGCCCGCAAGATGGTGACCCAGTGGGGCATGTCCGAGCGTCTCGGTCCCATGCTCTATGCGGAAGAAGATGGTGAGGTGTTCCTCGGTCGCAGCATGGCCAAGGCCAAGCACATGTCCGATGACACTGCCCGCATTATCGATGCCGAGGTCAAGCAGGTGATCGACCGCAACTACGACCGTGCCAAGCAGATCCTGCTGGACAACATGGACGTGCTGCACAGCATGAAAGATGCGCTCATGAAGTACGAAACCATCGATGCCAAGCAGATCGATGATCTGATGGCTCGTCGCGAAGTGCGTGCTCCCAGCAACTGGCATGACGAGCACGGCGATACCCCGCAGGGTGGTGCTACTGTGGCACCCGAGCCCAAGCCGACCGTGACCGAGGCGGAACAGGTTGCCGATGTCGATATCGACAAGGCCAATGACCTGCCTGCCAAATAAATCGTGATGATACAAACCCCGGGCTGGCCCCGGGGTTTTTCTTTATATCAACGGAAATAACGATGCAGCTAACCAGCAAGGGGCTCAGCCTCTCCCTCGAACGTCCCCACGTCATGGGGATCCTCAACGTGACGCCGGACTCCTTCTCCGACGGTGGTCATTTCAATCAGCTGGAGCGGGCGATGACCCATGCGCGCCAGATGGTGGCGGAGGGGGCAACCCTCATCGACATCGGTGGCGAGTCGACCCGTCCCGGCGCGCCCGACGTGAGCGAGCAGGAGGAGCTGGACAGGGTCCTTCCCGTGGTGGAGCGCATGGTGGCCGAGCTCGACGTGATGATCTCCCTCGACACATCCAAGGCGGCGGTCATGCGGGAGGGCTGCGCGGCGGGGGCCCATCTTATCAACGACGTACGAGCCCTGCTCGAACCTGGTGCACTGGCTGCGGCTGCCGCTGCCGACGTCCCCGTGTGTCTGATGCACATGCAGGGGCAACCGAGAACCATGCAGGCCGAGCCCCATTACGACGATCTGTTGGGGGAGGTGAGAGCCTTTTTTGACGAGCGGATCGCCGCCTGCTTGACGGCCGGCATCGCTCGTGAACAGCTGCTGCTGGACCCTGGCTACGGTTTTGGCAAGACCCTTGCGCACAACTATCAGCTGCTGGCACAGCAGGAGTCATTGCTCGATTACCAGCTTCCGCTCTTGGTCGGGATGTCGCGAAAGTCTATGATAGGCAACCTGCTCGGTCGCCCTGTTGATGAACGGCTGGCCGGCAGCCTGGCCTGTGCCCTTGTCGGGATGCAGCGTGGTGCCCGGATCATCCGGGTGCACGATGTGCGAGCGACCATGGATGCTCTGCGCACCGGCTGGATGGTCATGACGGGACAAGATTTCATATCCAAATAAAAAAGAGAACAAACAATGGCAAGAAAGTATTTTGGCACCGATGGTGTACGCGGCAAGGTGGGTGAATACCCGATCACTCCGGATTTCGTGATGAAACTGGGCTGGGCTGCGGGCAAGGTGCTCTCCAAGAAGGGTACCCGCAAGGTGCTGATCGGCAAGGATACCCGCATCTCCGGCTACATGCTGGAGTCGGCGCTGGAAGCGGGTCTTTCCGCCGCCGGTCTCAAGGCCATTCTGATGGGCCCCATGCCCACCCCGGCCGTTGCCTACCTGACCCGCACCTTCCGTGCCGAAGCAGGCATTGTCATCAGTGCTTCCCATAACCCCTATTACGACAACGGCATCAAATTTTTCTCCGCCGATGGCACCAAGCTGCCTGACGAGGTCGAGCTGGCCATCGAAGCCGAGCTGGATCACGAACTGAAGTGCGTGGAGTCTGCGGAGCTTGGCAAGGCGCTGCGCATCGACGATGCCGCCGGTCGTTACATCGAATTCTGCAAAAGCACCTTCCCCTCCAACCTGAGTCTGGAAGGGCTGAAGATGGTGGTGGATTGCGGCCATGGTGCCACCTATCACATCGCGCCTTCCGTTTTCCGCGAGCTGGGGGCCGAGGTGATCGCCATCGGCTGCAGCCCGGATGGTCTCAACATCAATGACGGTGTCGGCTCGACCGCCCCGGAGGCACTGGCCGCCAAGGTGCTGGAGTGCAAGGCTGATCTCGGCGTTGCCTTCGACGGCGATGGCGATCGCCTGGTGATGGTGGATCACACCGGCTATATCATCGACGGGGACGAGATCCTCTACATCATCGCCCGGGATGCCCTGCGCAATGGCCGCCTCAAGGGCGGTGTGGTCGGCACCCTGATGGCCAACATGGGCCTGGAGCTGGCGCTGCAGACCCTGGGCATCCCGTTCGCCCGCGCCAAGGTCGGTGACCGCTACGTGCTGGAGATGATGAACGAGAAGGGGTGGCGCATCGGTGGCGAGAACTCCGGTCACATCATCTGCCTGGATCAGACCACTACGGGGGATGGCATCGTCGCCGCCCTGCAGGTGCTGACCGCCATCTGCACCGCCGAGATGCCGCTGGCCAAGCTGCGCTCCGGCATGAACAAGTTCCCGCAGGTGCTGGTCAACGTGCGCTTTGCCGAAGGCAAGGATCCGCTGGCGGCCGATGCCGTACAGCAGGAGGTCGCCAAGGTGGAACAGGAGCTGGCCGGTCGTGGTCGCGTGCTGCTGCGCAAGTCCGGCACCGAACCCCTGATCCGCGTCATGGTGGAGGGGGAGCACGAGCAACAGGTGCGCGATATGGCACAACGCATTGCACAACAGGTTGAATCGGCGTTTTAATGAACAAGTGGGGCGGTTTTTTAGCCGCCCTGGTTGTATCTTGTTCAAACGATTCAAAAATTTGAAAATAGCGCTTGTCAGCTGACAATCCTCTGGATATTATCAGCCCCGCTTTCGCAAGGGAGTTGCCGATGGGACATCGCAAGCCGTTTGTAGCAGCCAATTGGAAGTTACACGGTAGTAGGTCGCAGTTAGAGCAGTTTGCCGGTCAATGCCTGAAAGGTGTTGATGAACAGGTAGACGTGGTCTTGTGTCCATCCCATGTGCATCTCGACTTCACGGCCGCCCTGCTCGGTGAGCAGAGTGTGATGAAGTTGGGGGCTCAGAATGTGAGCCAGCACAGACAAGGCGCTTACACGGGGGAAGTCTTGTGTCAGATGCTGGTCGAGGCAGGGTGTCGATACGTATTGGTAGGGCACTCCGAGCGCAGGCGTCTCTTTGGTGAGACCAGTTTTATCGTCGCAGAGAAGTTTGCGGCAGCCAGGTCTGCAGGACTTGTTCCAATCCTCTGTTTGGGCGAGTCGGGTGCGGCAAGGCAGGCAAGAAGAACCTTCGAGGTGATTGCCGAAGAACTGGATATCGTCATAGAGAAAAATGGCGCGATGGCTTTCGATAATGCTATCATCGCCTACGAGCCGATTTGGGCTGTAGGTACAGGTAAATGCGCCACACCCGAGCAGGCACAAGAGGTTCATTCCTTTATACGTGGTCGCTTGGCGGAGGATACTCCGGTCATAGGTGAGAAAGTCAGAATCATCTATGGTGGGAGCGTGACACCGGCCAATGCGAGAGAGTTGTTTGCCCAGCCCGACGTTGACGGCGGCCTGATTGGTGGAGCAAGTCTCGATGACCAGACGTTTTTGGGAATTGTTGAAGCGGCAAAGGGTGCAAGTTAAATGTACGAGATTCTTTTGGTCGTTTATCTGCTGGTATCACTGGCTCTGATTGGTCTGGTGATGATTCAGCAAGGTAAAGGGGCTGACATGGGCGCCTCCTTCGGCGCAGGGGCATCGAATACCGTATTCGGCTCCGGTGGTTCAGGCAGTTTCCTGACCCGCACAACAGCGATTTTGGCTACTCTCTTCTTCTTGATTAGCCTGGTGCTTGGCTCTATGTCCAGCAACAAGGTCAAACAGGGTAGTGAATGGGAAAATCTGCAACAGACCCAACAGGTTGAGCAGAGCAAAGCGCCAGTAAAGAAAGACACTGACGTTCCCGAGTAAGAGTTTTGCCGTGGTGGTGGAATTGGTAGACACGCTATCTTGAGGGGGTAGTGCTCTAGGGTGTGCGGGTTCGAGTCCCGCCCACGGCACCAATTAAGCAGTAAGCCTGGGTGACCAGGTGTGTTATAGCCAGTCAGTCTTGTGTGACGAGAGTGAAGTGGCTATAATCTCGCACGATTTCGGACGCGGGGTGGAGCAGCATGGTAGCTCGTCGGGCTCATAACCCGAAGGTCGTCGGTTCAAATCCGGCCCCCGCAACCAAATTTCACGCATTTCCTACGCTCAGGAAGGCGGTCGCTGCGAGGCGACAATCAGGGTAAAGCGCCAAGCCCCGATTTGACATCGGGGCTTTTTGTTATGTGCAATTTACTCTGAATCTATTTCTATCTGGGCTTTATGCCCTTTTTTTGTTTTTCGGAGGGTGACTTTGGCTACGTTGGAACAACGTTTGACCGATCTGCTCGAGGCTCCTGTCGTTGCCTTGGGTTTTGAACTGTGGGGTATCGAGTTTATCCGTGCGGGTAAACACTCCACCTTGCGCGTCTACATCGACGGCGAGCATGGCGTGAGCGTCGAGAACTGTGCAGAAGTCAGCCATCAGGTTGGCGCCATCATGGACGTCGAGGATCCCATCACCGAGGAGTATTACCTCGAGGTGTCATCCCCGGGTCTGGATCGCCCCCTGTTCAAGGTTGCCCAGTTCGAAAAATACGTTGGCCAAGAGGCGGCGGTTTCGCTTCGGATGGCAACAAACAACCGCCGCAAGTTCAAAGGCGTAATCAAAGCCGTGCAGGGCGACATGATCACTCTGACGGTAGATGGTAAGGACGAAGTGTTGGCTTTCACCAATATCCAAAAAGCGAACATAGTGCCGAACTTTGGTTAACGAGGCTATCGGATATGAATAAAGAGATTTTGCTGGTCGTTGACGCAGTGTCCAACGAGAAGGCGGTTCCCCGCGAGAAGATTTTCCAGGCTCTGGAAACCGCACTGGCGACGGCGACCAAGAAAAAATATGAAGGCGAGATCGAGGTTCGGGTAGAGATCGATCGCAAGACCGGCGACTACGACACCTATCGCCGCTGGGTCGTCATCGCGGATCAGGCCGCCATGGAGAACCCCTACGCCGAGATCACCCTGGAAGCGGCGCAGATCGAGCAGCCGGACATCCAGATCGGTGAATATGTAGAAGATCAGATCGACTCCGTCACCTTCGACCGCATCACCACCCAGACCGCCAAGCAGGTCATCGTGCAGAAAGTGCGCGAAGCCGAGCGTTCACAAGTCGTTGACCAGTTCAAGGACAAAGAAGGCACCATCATCAGTGGCGTGGTCAAGAAGAGCAACCGCGACAACGTGATCCTGGATCTGGGCAGCAACGCCGAGGCCGTGATCTTCCGCGACGACATGTTGCCGCGCGAGACTTTCCGTCCGGGCGACCGCATCCGCGGCCTGCTCTACGCAGTACGTCCGGAAGCCCGTGGTTCCCAGCTGTTCGTCAGCCGCTCCAGCCCGGACTTCCTGAAAGAGCTGTTCCGCATCGAAGTGCCGGAAATCGGCGAAGAGATGATCGAAATCATGGGCGCGGCCCGTGATCCGGGTTCCCGCGCCAAGATCGCGGTGAAGACCAACGATCGCCGCATCGACCCGATCGGTGCCTGTATCGGCATGCGCGGTGCCCGCGTTCAGGCGGTCTCCGCCGAGTTGAGCGGCGAGCGCGCCGACATCGTGCTGTACGATGACAACCCGGCCCAGTACGTGATCAACGCCATGGCGCCGGCTGATGTGGCCTCCATCATCGTCGATGAAGACAACCACACCATGGACATCGCCGTGGAAGCCGCCAACCTGGCTCAGGCCATCGGCCGCAACGGTCAGAACGTGCGTCTGGCCTCCCAGCTGACCGGTTGGGAACTGAACGTGATGACCGTTGAGGACATGCGTGCCAAGCACCAGGCCGAAAACGACCGCATCATGAACCTGTTCACCAGCACTCTCGACATCGATGACGATTTCGCCGGCCTGCTGATGGAAGAGGGCTTCTCCACCCTGGAAGAGATCGCCTTCGTACCGGTCAACGAGCTGCTGGCCATCGACGGTCTGGATGAAGACATGGTCGAAGAGCTGCGCAAGCGTGCCAAAGACGCCCTGACCACCAAGGCGCTGGCCAAAGAAGAATCCTTTGAAGGTGTTGAACCTTCCGAAGAACTGCTCAATCTGAACGGCCTCGGTCGTGAAATGGCGTACGCCCTGGCCGCTCGCGGCATCGGTACCCTGGAAGATTTGGCAGAGCAAGGCATCGATGACCTTGCTGATATCGAAGGGCTGACCGCCGAGAAGGCCGGTGAGCTGATTATGGCTGCTCGCAATATCTGTTGGTTCGGAGAAGAGCAGTCTAGTTAAGATCAAACGGAGGAAAATGAATGGCAGAAGTATCAGTCAAACAACTTGCCACTGACATCGACACACCGGTTGATCGTCTTCTCCAGCAGTTTGTCGATGCCGGTATCAGCAAGAGCAAGGCCGACGACATGGTCAGCGAGTCTGAGAAACAGACTCTGCTGACTCACCTGAAGAAACAGCATGGAGGTGACGAGGTCGCCGCACCTGCCCGCATGACCTTGCAACGCAAGACCAAGAGCACCATCAGTGTTCAGGGGACTGGCGGCAAGAACAAGGAAGTGCAGGTGGAAGTGCGCAAGTCTCGCACCTATGTAAGACGCTCGGCGCTGGAAGATGAACAGCGTCAGGCGGAAGCCGAGGAAAAAGCGCGTTTGGAAGCAGAAGAAACAGCACGTCGCGAAGCCGAAGAGAAGGCTCGTCTCGATGCTGAAGAGAAGGCTCGCCGTGAGGCTGAGCAGGCTCGTCGTGAAGCTGAGGAAAAGGCGCGAATCGAGGCACAACAAAAGGCTCGACAGGCTCAACAGCCCGCCAAAGCAGCCAGTAGCACAGCTCAGCAAGAGGCAGAAAAGATGGCCAAGCGCGAAGCAGAAGAACTGAAGCGCCAACAGGAACAAACAGCTTTGCAAAAGGCTGAAGAACTCGCCGCCAAGAAAGCCGAAGAGGCTCGCGTCATGGCGGAACAGAACGCAGCCCGCTGGGCTGAAGAAGAAGCCGCTCGCGCCAAAGAGAGCAGCGATTACCATGTGACCACCTCCAAGCACGCCCAAGCTGCTGAAGATGAGCTGGATCGCAAGGAAGAGACCAGCCGCCGCACCGCTGCGGCTGCCAAGGGGCCGAAGAAGGCCGGTCGCCGCGACGACGATCGCAACGACCGCAACTCCCGTGACCCGCGCGCCCGTAAAGGCAAGCGTGGCAAGGTGGCTACCCCGAACGCCATGAAGCACGGCTTCAACAAGCCGGCTGCCGCCGTCAACCGTGACGTCATCATCGGCGAGACCATCACTGTGGCGGAGCTCGCCAACAAGATGGCCGTCAAGGGTGTTGAAGTCATCAAGGTGATGATGAAGATGGGTGCCATGGCCACCATCAACCAGGTGATCGACCAGGAGACCGCTCAGCTGGTCGCCGAGGAGATGGGTCACAAGGTGGTGCTGCGTCGTGAGAACGAGCTGGAAGAGGCGGTGCTGTCCGATCGTGACGAAACCTCCGAAGCCAAGCCGCGCGCGCCGGTCGTGACCATCATGGGTCACGTTGACCACGGCAAGACCTCGCTGCTGGACTACATCCGTAAAGCCAAGGTGGCTGCCGGTGAAGCAGGTGGTATTACCCAGCACATCGGTGCGTACCACGTACAGACCGACAGCGGCATGATCACCTTCCTGGATACCCCGGGTCACGCGGCGTTTACCTCCATGCGTGCTCGTGGTGCCAAGGCAACCGACATCGTGGTGCTGGTCGTTGCAGCGGACGACGGCGTGATGCCGCAGACCATCGAAGCCATCCAGCACGCCAAGGCTGCCGGTGTGCCGCTGGTTGTTGCGGTCAACAAGATCGACAAGCCGGAAGCGGATCCGGATCGCGTCAAGACCGAGCTGGCCCGCTACAACGTCATGTCCGAAGACTGGGGTGGTGACTGCCAGTTCGTGCACGTCTCCGCCAAGTCTGGCGAAGGCATCGACGACCTGCTGGAAGCCATTCTGATCCAGGCCGAAGTACTGGAGCTGAAAGCCGTGGTTGACGGCATGGCCAACGGCGTCGTGATCGAGTCCTTCCTCGACAAGGGCCGTGGTCCGGTTGCCACCGTGCTGGTACAGGAAGGTACCCTGCGTCAGGGCGACATCGTGCTGTGCGGTCTCGAATACGGCCGTGTACGTGCCATGCGTGACGAATTGGGTCGCGAGATCAAGGAAGCGGGCCCGTCCCTGCCGGTGGAAATCCTCGGCCTGTCCGGCGTTCCCTCTGCCGGTGACGAAGCCACCGTCGTGCGTGACGAGAAGAAAGCCCGTGAAGTGGCGCTCTATCGTCAGGGCAAGTTCCGCGAAGTCAAGCTGGCGCGCCAGCAGAAGGCCAAGTTGGAGAACATGTTCGCCAACATGACCGAAGGCGAAGTGTCCGAAGTGAACGTGGTGATCAAGGCCGACGTACAGGGTTCCGTGGAAGCGATCTGCGATGCGCTGGTCAAGCTCTCCACCGACGAAGTGAAGGTGAAGATCGTCGGTTCCGGCGTGGGTGGTATCACCGAGACCGACGCCACTCTGGCGGCCGCGTCCAGCGCCATCCTGGTGGGCTTCAACGTCCGTGCCGATGCCTCTGCTCGCAAGGTCATCGATGCCGAGAGCCTGGATCTGCGTTACTACTCCGTCATCTATGACCTGATCGACGAAGTGAAGCAGGCCATGAGCGGCATGCTGGCCCCCGAGTACCGTCAGGAAATCATCGGTCTGGCCGAAGTGCGCAGCGTCTTCAAGTCACCGAAGTTCGGCGCCGTTGCCGGCTGTATGGTTACCGAAGGTGTGGTCAAGCGTTCCAACCGCATTCGCGTTCTGCGCGACAACGTGGTTATCTATGAAGGCGAGCTGGAATCCCTGCGTCGCTTCAAGGATGACGTCAACGAAGTCAAGAACGGCTACGAGTGTGGTATTGCGGTCAAGAACTACAACGACGTGCGCGAAGGCGACCAGATCGAAGTTTACGAGACCGTTGAAATCCAACGGACTCTGTAAGCCAAGAGTCAGATTAAATAGGGGGCCGCGGCCCCCTTTTATCGCAGGATAGAATATGGCCAGAGAATTTAGCCGGACCCGTCGGGTCGGACAGCAGATCCAGCGCGAAATCGCGCTCATTCTGCAGCGCGAGGTAAAAGACCCGCGCATCGGCATGGTGACCGTTTCCGATGTGGAAGTGTCCCGTGACCTCAATTACGCCAAGGTGTATGTCACCTTCTTGCAGCTGGAAAATGATGCCGAGCGCATCAAGGAAGGGCTCAAGGCGCTGACCGAAGCCGCCGGCTACATCCGCAGCCTGCTGGGCAGTGCCATGCGCCTGCGCGTGGTGCCCGAGTTGCGCTTCTTCTATGATCAGACCCTGGTTGAGGGGATGCGCCTCTCCAACCTGGTGACCAACACCATCCGCGAAGACAAGCGTCGCATGGCCGAATCCGGTCGTGAAGAAGACGAAGCCGCGCCGGATGGCACTACTGAGGATAAAGCCTGAGATGTCTCGTAGACGTCGTTTCAAGGGCCGTGACGTACACGGTATCCTGCTGCTGGACAAGCCGACCGGCCTGACCTCCAACGATGTGTTGCAGAAGGTCAAACGGATTTACAACGCTGCCAAGGCCGGTCACACCGGCGCCCTGGATCCGCTGGCAACCGGCATGCTGCCGATCTGCCTCGGCGAAGCCACCAAGTTCTCCCAGTATCTGCTGGAGGCGGACAAGCGCTATGAGGTGACCGCCAAGCTGGGCGAGCGCACCAACACCAGCGACTCCGATGGCGAGGTGGTCTCCACCCGCCCGGTGAACGTGGCCGTGGGTACCCTGATCGAGGCGCTGGACCAGTTCCGTGGCCCCATCATGCAGGTGCCGTCCATGTATTCGGCCCTCAAGCACAACGGTCGCCCGCTCTACGAATATGCCCGCGAAGGCATCGAGATCGAGCGGGAAGCCCGTCCCATCACCGTCTTCGAGCTCAAACTGCTGAGCTTTGAAGGGGATGAGGTGCGACTTGAGGTGCACTGCAGCAAGGGTACCTACATTCGCTCCCTGGTGGACGATCTGGGGGAAGTGCTGGGTTGTGGCGCCCACGTCACCCAGCTGCGTCGCACCCAGGTGGCCAGCTACCCCTATGAGCGGATGCTGACCCTGGAGCAGCTCGAGTGCATCTTCGAGCAGGCCAAGGCCGAGAGTATTCCGCCGCGCGAGCAGCTGGATCCCCTGCTGCTGCCGATGGATACCGCGGTGGCCTCCCTGCCCGAGGTGAACATGCTGGCTGCCGTGGCCGCCTATGTGAACCAGGGCCAGGCCGTGCAGGTGGCAGGCAGTCCGCAGAGCGGCCAGGTCCGTATGACGGTCGGCCCGGAGCGCGAATTCATCGGGGTTGGCGAGATCGACGACGAGGGGCGCGTCGCGCCCAAGCGTCTGGTGCGCTACCACGACGAGGAGTGATCCTCCGGCGGTATCAGGTTACTCGCCCGTTGCGCGTCTTTATCGTTGCGAAAAGGGGCGGGGACGATTATGATACCGCCCTCATTTCACGGCTGAATTAGAGATTGGCTGTGAACCTTTAAACACTCTACTGGAGTATTACCATGTCTCTAAATGCTGAGATCAAAGCTCAAATCGTTGCTGACAACGCTCGTTGCGCCAACGACACTGGCTCCCCCGAAGTGCAAGTTGCCCTGCTGACTGCCCAGATCAACCATCTGCAAGGTCACTTCAAGGAGCACTCCAAGGATCACCACGGTCGTCGCGGTCTGCTGCGCATGGTTTCCCAGCGTCGTAAGCTGCTGGACTACCTGAAGCGTAAAGACGTTCAGCGTTACGCTGCTCTGATCGCCAAGCTGGGTCTGCGTCGTTAATCGACCATCAGATTTCGCGAAAAAGGGGAACCTCCGGGTTCCCCTTTTTTATTGCGCGTCAGGCTGTTGCCGCCCTCACAGAATTTGTGTCACTGCTTACCTTTTGCATCGAATCAAGTATACTTGCACGCGAATTTAAAGCGCCAAATTGTAAAAAGGAAATTCACGTGAATCCTATTGTAAAGTCATTCCAGTACGGTCAACACACCGTCACTCTGGAAACCGGTGTGATGGCCCGTCAAGCCACTGCGGCCGTCATGGTCAGCATGGACGATACCTGCGTATTTGTGACCGTTGTTGGCAAGAAAGAGGCCGATCACGGCCGTGATTTCTTCCCGCTGACCGTCAACTACCAGGAGCGTACCTATGCTGCTGGTCGTATCCCGGGTGGTTTCTTCCGTCGTGAAGGTCGCCCGAGCGAAGGCGAGACCCTGATCTCCCGTCTGATCGACCGTCCTATTCGTCCGCTGTTCCCGGAAGGCTTCCTCAATGAGGTTCAGGTGGTTGCCACCGTCATGTCCGTGAACCCGGCCGTCTCTCCCGACATCGTTGCCATGATCGGTGCCTCCGCGGCGCTGGCCATTTCCGGCATCCCGTTCGGCGGCCCGATCGGTGCAGCCCGCGTGGGTTACATGAACGGTCAGTACGTGCTGAACCCGACCACTACCGAACTGCCCCAGAGCGATCTGGATCTGGTGGTTGCCGGTACCGCCAACGCCGTGCTGATGGTTGAATCCGAAGCGGCCATCCTCTCCGAAGAGGTGATGCTGGGCGCCGTGGTATTCGGTCACGAGCAGATGCAGGCCGTTATCAATGCCATCAACGAATTCGCTGCCGACGTCGGCACCAAGCCGTGGAACTGGACTGCGCCTGCCGTCAACGAAGCGCTGAAAGCCAAGGTTGCCGAGCTGGCGACAGCTGAGCTGGGTGAAGCCTACCGCATCACCGAGAAGGCCGTGCGTTACGAGACCATCGGCGCCATCAAGGCTCGCGTGGTTGAGCAGGTGATCGCTTCCGGCGTGGAAGAAGATGCCAAGAAGATCGGTGAAGAGTTCCACAGCCTGGAAAGCCGCATCGTCCGTGGTCGCGTTGTTCGTGGCGAGCCGCGTATCGATGGTCGCGATCCGGAAATGATCCGCGCCCTGTCCGTCGCCACCGGCGTACTGCCGCGTGCCCACGGCTCCGCCCTGTTCACCCGCGGTGAAACCCAGGCCATGGTCGTTGCGACCCTGGGTACCGAGCGTGACGCCCAGAACATCGACGAGCTGACCGGCAACCGCGCCGATCGCTTCATGCTGCACTACAACTTCCCGCCATACTGCGTCGGTGAGACCGGCATGATGGGTAGCCCGAAGCGCCGCGAAATCGGTCACGGCCGTCTGGCCAAGCGTGGCGTTGCCGCCGTGATGCCGAGCGCCGACGAGTTCCCGTACGTGGTGCGCGTGGTCTCTGAAATCACCGAATCCAACGGCTCCTCCTCCATGGCCTCCGTCTGTGGTTCCTCCCTGGCGCTGATGGACGCCGGTGTGCCGATCAAGGCCTCCGTTGCCGGTATCGCCATGGGTCTGGTGAAGGAAGAAGAAGGTTTCGTCGTGCTGTCCGACATCCTGGGTGACGAAGATCACCTGGGCGACATGGACTTCAAGGTTGCCGGTACCAACGAAGGTGTGACCGCCCTGCAGATGGACATCAAGATCGAAGGCATCACCAAAGAGATCATGGAGATTGCCCTGAAGCAAGCTCGTGGTGCTCGCCTGCACATCCTGAAAGTGATGGACGAAGCCATCCAGGCGCCGCGTGCCGAGATCTCCGATTTCGCCCCGCGCATCCACACCATCAAGATCAACCCGGAGAAGATCAAGGACGTCATCGGCAAGGGTGGTTCCGTGATCCGCGCCCTGACCGAAGAGACCGGCACCAACATCGAGCTGGATGATGACGGTACCGTCCGCATCGCCGCCGTTGACGGTGACGCCGCCAAGGAAGCGATCCGCCGCATCGAGGCCATCACCGCCGAGATCGAAGTGAACCGCATCTACGAAGGCAAGGTTGTCCGTCTGGCCGATTTCGGCGCATTCGTCAACATCCTGCCGGGCAAAGACGGTCTGGTACACATCTCCCAGATCACCGATGCACGCGTGCAGAACGTGGCCGACTACCTGAAGATCGGTGACGTGGTGAAGGTTAAGGTACTGGAAGTGGACCGTCAGGGCCGTGTACGTCTCTCCATCAAGGAAGCGAACGCCCCGACCGAAGCTGCCGCCGCTCCGGCTGCCGTTGCCGTTGAAGAGCCGGCTGCCGAATAAGTCGCCGAGCCGTGAAAAAGCCGACCTCAGGGTCGGCTTTTTTTATATTTGTGGCCTGATGTTGTCTCTCTTGAGGCCCCTTGTTATAACGAAAGGCTTCTCGCGCGACGGGCAACAAGGAGCAGTGTGATGTCGTGGGCCCTCCTCAGGCAGTTTCCTCCCCTGGTCTGGACCGTGATCCTGGGCACCTTCATGGTGCGCACCAGCTATTACATGGTCTGGCCGTTTCTCTCCATCTTGCTCTATCGGGAGTATGGCCTCTCGGCGACCGCCATCGGCGCCATGCTGGGGGCGACCGCAGCCATCTCCACTCTGGTCAGCTTCTATGGTGGCTGGCTCTCCGACAAGCTGGGGCGGCGCAACATCCTGCTGGCGGGCTGCCTGGTCTCGGTACTCTGCTACGGCCTGCTCGGCTTTTCCCACTCTGTGTTCTGGCTCGGGCTCGGGGTGCTTGGCAGCGGTCTCTCCTCCGGTCTCATCGATGCGCCCGGCAAGGCGTTGATGGCCGACAGCCTGGCCTCGGCCAAGGCCCGCGAGCTGGCGCTGCACCTGCGTTACTTTCTGCTCAACCTGGGGGCGGCCCTCGGCCCCTTGCTGGGGGTGACCCTGGGCATCAATGCCCAGCAGCAGACCTTCCTGCTGCTCAGCGGCAGCTATCTGCTGCTGGGGGCAGCCTTCCTCTGGGGATTTGCGCAAAGCAGGGTTGCGGTGACCCGTGGCAACGAGCTGGGCTTGCGGGTGGCCATCAAGGTGCTGTGGCGGGATCGGGGCTTCTTGCTGCTGGTGCTGGCCAACCTGCTGATGAACCTGGTCTATTCCCAGTTCCACTCACCGCTTGTGCAGTACCTGACCCGGGCCGGGACCCCGGAGGTGGCGAGCCTCATCGCCATCCTGGTGGCCACCAATGCCCTGACCGTGGTGCTGTTGCAGTTTCCCCTGCTGCATCTGCTGGCCCGCTGGCCGGGCAAGGTGCGCCTGCAGGTCGGCATCACCCTGTTTCTGGGGGCTCAGGTGCTGTTTGCGCTGGGGGATCCGCAGCAGTGGTCGCACTGGATCGGCGCCGTGCTGATGCTGAGCGTGGGGGAGACCATACTGTTCCCGCTGCTCAACGTGCTGATCGACCAGATGTCGCCCCCACATCTGAAGGGGAGCTACTTCGGGGCCGGCGCGCTGGCCGGGCTGGGTGGCGCCATAGGCGCCCTGCTGGGAGGCTGGATCCTTGCCCAGTGGAACGGGCAGCTGCTGTATGCATTGATGGCGTTGCTCTGTCTGCTGACCTTCCTGCTCTATGAGTGGGGCGCCCGCATGCCGCGCCCCGAGCTGGCCCGGGCCAACCCGGGTCAGTGAGTACCCTTCTGGGCGACCTGTTTCATCGCCTTCTTGGCGGCATACATGCGCTCGTCCGCCAGCCGGATCAGGCTGTTGCCCTCGTCGAACTGCACCGGCCCGGTCTGCACCAGCCCTATGCTGAGGGTCACGTCACCGGTCCGTTCGGCCAGTGTCTTGTTGAGACGGGGCAGGAAGACGTCCCTGGCCTGATCCTCGTTGCAGTTGGGCAGGATCAGGCAGAATTCGTCCCCACCGTAGCGGAAGCAGCAATCTTCCACCCGTGACACCTGGCGAATGCAGTCGCCGACGATGCGCAGGATCTCGTCCCCCCGTTGATGGCCCTGGTTGTCGTTGATCTGCTTGAAGTCATTGATGTCGAGGTAGGCAATGACCACAGGCTCGGAGCGACGCTGGCAGGTGCGCAGGGTGCGGGTGAGGTTCTCCTGCAGGTGGCGCACGCTGAGCAGGCCGGTGAGGGCATCGGTCCGGCTCATCTCCTCCAGCTGTTGGGTGCGTTCGCGTACCTTCTCCTCCAGCGCCTTGGCGTAAAGCTCGGATTTCTCCTTGGAGGACTCGATCTCCGACACCAGGCTGCGGATATAGGTCTCAAACACCAGAGTGATGTCGAACAGGAACAGCTTGTCGAGGGCGGTGAGCATGGTAACCCGCTCCTGCTCGCTGGGGATCTGGGTGAAGATATCCTCGATGAGCAGCCCTTTCAGGGTATTGATGGCGGCCAAGTAGAGCTTGGGTTCCACCCCGATCCGCTTGTGCACCAACCCGATGCGCAGCCGGTTGTTGACGTACTCCAGGTCATACAGGCCGCTGAACAGGTCGAGAATGTAGCGGCGCTGGGCCGCCCGCAGCCGGGTCAGGGTGTCGGCGTCGCCGATCAGCAGGGCAATCTCGGTGATCCCGGTCTGCAGGGTGTAGAACTTGTCGACCAGGGCGTCGATGTGGGGCTCGATCTTGGGACGATAGCTGGCGAGCAGGAGGAAATCCTGCTCGTCCAGCAGCAGTAGCTCCTTGCGATGGGCGATTTCGAACTCTGTGATCCGCATCTGCTCCAGCAGCGTCTGTTCGGTTGGGTTCATGACAGTTTCCCGAGCAAAAATGAAGGCGCACGCATTGTTATGTAATTGATAGTGTAGACAGTAACAGTCTTGAGCAGGTTTTCAAATGGCGCAGGGTTGTGACAGATCAACTCTGCGCCCATTTTTGCCTTGTGCTAGAAGGTGAGCACCTTGTGGGCGGCCAGGGTCCACTGGGCCAGCAGCGGCAGGGTGCCGATCTCGATCCCCTCGATGAGCGGCAGTGCCGTGATGCCGCGAGCATCGGTACAGGTCTTGCAAAGGCGGATGGTGACACCCTGGGCCAGCAGGATCTCCAGCATCTGGCGCAGGTTGTAGCCCTCGGCCGGGGCCTGGCCCGTCAGGGCGGCGCTGACCGCATCGGACATCAGAAACAGTTTCAGACTGGTACCGCCCTGTTCGCCCAGGGCGATGGCCAGGCGCAGGGCATTGAACAGGGATTCGCTGCCATAGGGGGCGCCGTTGGCGATGATGACAATCTCTTGATTCATAACGGACTCCTTGATGAAAGTCGCCATTGTAGACCCAGCAGCCCACCATTGGCGTGACGTCGCACAAACTCTGTCGTAGCGGTTTGCCCGCGCCTTGACCCGGCCGGCTGAGTACGGTCTGATAGGCGGCCATCAAACATGACAGGGGAACGAGGTCGTTATGTGGAAGGTTATCGGAATGAGCATGTTGCTGTTGGCCGGTCAGGCCTACGGCAGTGAGGCTGTAGGTTGCAAGGCGCGCCAGCAGGCCGTCAAGGAGCAGCTGGCCATTGCCAAGGCGCACGACAATGGGGACCAGGTGGCCGGGCTGGAGCGGGCCTTGCGCAATATCGAGACCCACTGCACCGATGCGGGCCTGTTCAAGGAGCAGCAGCAGCGGGTGGCCGAGCTCAGGGAGCAGGTCAACGAGCGGTTAGTCGAGCTGCAGAACGCCCGGGTGACGGGCAAGCCCGACAAGATCGCCAAGAAGCAGGCCAAGCTGGAAGAGGCCCAGACCAAATTGCTGGCCGCCCAGCGCGAGCTGGACGCACTCAGCAAGCTGATCAAATCCTGATTTGTCGATAAAAAGAAGCCGGCGCAGCCCGGCTTCTTTTTTATCTCGTCTCTTCCGCCAGGGTGCTTCAGCTGCCGCGCCGGCCCACCATGTCGGCCGGTACCACCCAGGCATCGAACTGCTGCGCCGTGAGGTGACCGGAGGCGATGGCCGCCTCCCGCAGGCTGAGCCCCTCATGGTGGGCCCGTTTGGCGATCTCTGCCGCCTTGTCATAGCCGATATGAGGGTTGAGCGCCGTCACCAGCATCAGGGAGCGGGCCAGCAGCTCGTCGATGCGGGGCTGGTTCGGGCTGATGCCGACCGCGCAGTGATCGTGGAAGCTCTGCATGCCGTCCGCCAGCAGTCGCACGCTCTGCAGGAAGTTGTGGGCGATCATCGGCCTGAACACGTTAAGCTCGAAGTTGCCGCTGGCGCCGCCGATGTTGATGGCGACGTCGTTGCCCATCACCTGGGCGCACAGCATGGTGAGGGCCTCGCACTGGGTCGGGTTGACCTTGCCGGGCATGATGGAGGAGCCGGGCTCGTTCTCCGGGATGAGCAGCTCCCCCAGCCCGCTGCGGGGGCCGCTCGCCAGCCAGCGCACGTCGTTGGCGATCTTCATGAGGGAGGCGGCCAGCGTCTTGAGGGCGCCGTGGCCATGCACCAGGGCGTCGCTGGCGGCCAGCGCCTCGAACTTGTTGGGGGCGCTTACCAGCGGCAGGCCGGTCTGCTCGGCCAGGGTGGCGGCCACCGCCTCGGCGAAGCCGGGCGGGGTGTTGAGGCCGGTGCCGACGGCGGTGCCCCCCAGCGCCAGCTCGCACAAATGGGGCAGGGCGGCCCGGATATGGCGCTCCCCCTGCTCGAGCTGGGCCACCCAGCCGGAGAACTCCTGCCCCAGGGTGAGCGGGGTGGCATCCTGCAGATGGGTGCGGCCTATCTTGACGATGTCGTCGAAGGCAGCCGCCTTGCCGGCCAGGGTAGCGCTCAGGGTGGCCAGGGCGGGCAGCAGTTGCCGGGTGAGGGTGGTGACGGCGGCCAGGTTCATGGCGCTCGGGAAGACGTCGTTGCTGGACTGGCTCTTGTTCACCTCGTCGTTGGGGTGCACCAGCCGCCCCTCGCCGCGGGGGCCGCCGAGCAGCTCGCTGGCCCGGTTGGCCAGCACCTCGTTGAGGTTCATGTTGGTCTGGGTGCCGGAGCCGGTCTGCCATACCCGCAGCGGGAACTCCTCATCATGCTGGCCGCACAGGATCTCGTCGGCGGCGCTCATGATGGCCTGCGCCGTGCGGGCGGGCAGCAGCCCCTTGGCGTGATTGACCCGGGCACAGGCCGACTTGATGCGGGCCAGCGCGTGGATCAGCGCCATCGGCTGGCGCTCGCCGGAGATATCGAAGTGCTGCAGGGAGCGCTGGGTCTGGGCTCCCCACAGCCGATCGGCCGGTACGGCTATCTCGCCGAAGCTGTCGTGTTCACTCCTGCTCTTCATCTCATTCTCCCTTCATTGCGAAAAAGGGGCGACATCCTGCGCCCCTGTCGAATTATCCGCCGGTCAGTGCCAATCAGCCGCGGGGGCGAAACGGCGTCAGCTCGGCCAGCGGCGCGGCCGTGCTGAACTCCTGGGTGGTCTCGGCGTGTTTGAAGATCTTGAAGCCTTCGCCGCGGGCGCTCCAGTATTCGATCTGCTCGCCACTTATCTGGAGCAGGCTTGCCTCGCGCAGAGCCACCACGTGTTCGCTCGGGTTGATGGCACAGAACTCGGCCAGGCGCTCGTCGCGGGTCTCCCCCATGTGGCCGCTGATGCTGGCGTCCAGGTAGTGGGGGTTGATCTGCAGCGGGAACAGCCCCAGCGCCGGCAGCACGGCGGCGCTGCAGACCGGCATGTCGTTGGTGGTGCGGATGCTCGGGGTCGCCACGTTGCAACCGGCGCTCCAGCCCACATAGGGCACGCCCCGCTCGCGCACGGCGCGCTGGATGGGCACCACCAGGCCGTTTTCGTGCAGCAGCTGGTTGAGGCGCCAGGTGTTGCCGCCGCTGATGAAGATGGCCTCCGCCTGCTGGATGGCGTCCACCGGATCGTCGAACTGATGGATGCTGATGGCCTCCACCCCTAGGCTCTCGCTGAGCTCCAGGGCACGGGCATCCCAGTCGCTGCGGATCACCGCGTAGGGGATGAGCAGGATGCGCTTGACCTGTTTGCGGGCGAGCAGGGTCTGCACCCGATCCCGGGCCCAGCCGAGCAGACCCGGGCATTCGGTGGCTTTGCCGTTGCTGAGAAGAAGCAGTTCCATGAAGCGTGTCCTCGATAAGTGAAAGCGCGAAGAGGTCACCGGCCCCGGCCGGCTGACGGAAGCCCCCATTCTAGCCCGATCCGGCGCCGGGTTCTGTGATCGACTCGCCATGTACCCTGATGAGACCGTTTTTTGACCAAAGAGAGGCCCGGCACTGGTGGGCCTGCGGCAGACGCCATGGTGCCGAGCGGGTGGCATATGGGCGCGATGAGGCTGTAGAGCAGAGGATATCCGGGGTCAGTGGCCTCTTTGAATTTCGTCGGCGGCCACAAAAGCACAAGGGGACCCGCAGGCCCCCTTGGTCAGTCTGGCGCGATCAGTCGAGCTTGAAGTCGACCCACACCAGGCGGTGATCCGAGCTGACGCCCTTGGCGATGCCGAGCTTGGCGTCGTACACCAGGTGGTAGCCAGGCTCGAAGCTGGCCGGCCAGAACACGCCGGAGGCGACCGCGTTCAGGTTGGCGGAGGGCAGCACGTGGTCGAGCTGCAGGCCGCTGCTGCTGGTGATGCGCTCCGGGGTGGGGCGGTTGTTGTTGCGCTTGCACTGATCCGGCTGGCTGGCGAGGCACTCGGGGCCGCCCTGGCTGACCGGGATCAGGGCGCCGTTGGTGACGGCCTGATTGACCAGCACATGGTTGTGCAGATCCTGAATGGCGGTGAGATCCCCATCGCCAATCTGGGGATCGGCGTTGAGATCGCCGGCGATGACGAACTTGGCACCCGCGGGCAGGCCACCGGCTTTGCCGGCGTCATCCACCATGTAGCTGGCGGTCTCCACGTAGTCCTGCCAGAAGGCGACTTCGGCCCGGTTGTGCTTGACGTTGTGGCGCGCCGCGTTGCCGAAGATGGGCGGGGTCGGGTGGGAGATGAGGAAGTGGATCACTTCCTCCTTGTTGCCACGCTTGATGCGCACCGGCACGTCGGCGTGGTTCTTGG